>DASQFN010000048.1 GCA_035633115.1 Gemmatimonadaceae bacterium
GGGCCCCGATAGGGCGTGGTGGGCCAATGACGACAAAGCCGACCGAATCTCGACTTCCAGCTACAGCGGGGTCAGACGTACCGCACGTTACGTGATGCTGCGCGACAACGTACGACTCGCGATTGATGTCTACCTTCCCGACGAACTTAAAGCTGGCGCGCGCTTGCCATCAATCTTAGAGCAAACGCGCTATCGACGTTCTTTCGAGTTTAAGCCGGAAGTCCGAGAGGCTATGGATCGGCCTCCGCAGAAGGTCACAGAGTTTGTGACCCGTGGGTACGCCTACGTGATTGTGGACGTACGCGGCAGCGGCGCATCGTTTGGCAGCAGACGCGGTGAACTACTGCCGTTAGAAGTCAGGGACGGCAAGGATGTAGTTGACTGGATCGTCAGTCAGCCTTGGTCCAACGGCAGGGTCGGGGCGACGGGCGTGTCTTACGTCGGCACGACCGCAGAACTGCTGCTTGTTAACCAACATCCCGCGGTCAGAGCCATCGTCCCGCAATTCTCTCTATTCGACGCCTATCAGGACATTGTGTTTCCGGGAGGCGTCCAGCACACGTGGTTCCTTAAGGTTTGGGCGCAAGTTGTCAGCGCAATGGACCGGAACGTCACCCCCGAACAGCAGAGCCAGCAGATACTAGGAGTGCGCCCGGTTGAAGAAGACTCAGATAAGGCGTTACTCGCCCAAGCGTTACGCGAGCATGCAATGAACATAGATGTACACGCCGAGCTTGCTCCGCTCGTCTACCGGGACGACCGGGCTCGCGGAGATTGGACGCTCGAAGAAATTAGCCCAAAGTCTTACGTCCGTGAGCTGGTCGCTTCTCGCTCCGCGATTTATAGCTACAGCGGCTGGTACGACGGAGGCTACCCACGCTCGGCCATCAATCGTTTCTTGACGGTCCGGACCCCGGGTAGTCGTCTCGTGCTTGGCCCATGGAACCACGGCGGTCGGTTTTATTTCAGCCCAGCGAACGGCCGACTGAATTCGAGCTTCCCGCACACGCTGGAGCTTCTCCGATTTTTCGATTATCACCTTAAGGGAATAGAAACCAGCATTGTTGATGAGCCTCGCGTGCACTATTACACGATGGGCGAAGAGCGCTGGCACTCGGCGACTACGTGGCCTCTGCCGCAGGCGCGGAAGCAGACGTGGTTCTTTGCCGATGATAATTCACTCAGCAGGGCGCGCCCGGCGGCGGGAAAAGTCTTTGACACCTACCGCGTCGATTACACCGCCGGCACCGGCAGCCTGTCGCGGTGGAACACGCTCGTCGGCGGCGGCCCCGTTGACTACGCTGACCGCAGCGCGGAAGACCGTAAGCTCCTTACTTACACTTCAGCACAGCTTGAGCATGACATGGAAATTACCGGGCATCCGGTCGTGACTCTCTTCGTCAGCTCTACCGCCGACGACGCCCAATTTTTCGTTTACCTAGAGGACGTGGACGAAGCGGGCCGCGTCCGCTACGTTACAGAAGGCCAGTTGCGCGCTTTGCATCGTAAGCTCAGCACAAGTCGTCCGCCTTACAAGACGGCTGTGCCGTATCGAACATTCCTGCGGCGGGACGCCAGGCCGTTCGTGCCAGGGCAGATCACGCAGCTTACATTCGACCTGCTCCCGACCTCCTACCTTTTCCGCAAAGGACGGCGGGTGAGGATCGCTATCGCCGGTGCGGATAGGGACCACTTCGACCCGCTCCCCGGCCCTCCGCCGACTGTTCAGTTCTACCGCGGTGGCGCTTATCGTTCGCGGATTGATCTGCCTCTGATCCCGCGTCGGCAATCACGTTAAGCGGGGCGCACGCGAGCGGGACTGACAGACCTTAGCAGGCTGCTGAAAAACTAAGAACGATCCACGAAAGCACACGAAGCGGCACGAAAAGAGCCCTTTGTTCGAGTCATGTATGTGCTTTGGTGGATCGTCTTGAATGACCCCTTTTTCAGCAGCCTGCTAGGTTCATATCGCCTCGACTAAGTACGCGGTCTCATAAATATACTAACGTATCGGAGCCCTTTGGAGCGCGGAGGCACGCGGAGCGCGACACCGCTTTGGATTCTCGATTTGACTAAATGGAAGCACGACCAGTATCCAAAGCGCCGTCGCCGCTTCGCTTTGCCGGTCGCACTCCAAATACGTCGCCGTCATTGCGAAGGGCAGTACTAATGCTCTGCCGCCTGATATGCGGAAGTTCGCGCAGATCGGAAAACTTCCGTGACGCTCACTGAAACAAAGGCTCTCATTCTTCACCGTCTTCTTCCTCTGGTTTGAGGTATTC
>DASQFN010000049.1 GCA_035633115.1 Gemmatimonadaceae bacterium
AGGAGACTCCATGATGTAAAGATAAACTCCCTTTTAGATCCCGCCCTGTAGTGGGTAAGAACTCTTCTCCTAACCTCAGGCTTATAGTCCCTGCTTTTGGGAGAATCACCAAACTATTGGAGGAACAGTCATGGCAACAAAGAAAGGTCGTAGAAGACCGGCGGGCAGTAAGTCCACCAGTCGCGCATCGTCCGCGGGCGGCGCGGATGCCACTCGCACGTCGTCCCCCATTGATGAAATGCTGCTCGCGGCACTCGAACGCGGCGACGACAGCTTCGAGACGGGACGTTTCCTCGTCACATTCAAAGAAGGCGCAGCCGAAGAGGGATTGCAGTCGTTGGGGGCGCAGGGGATGCGCGTCGCCGATGCACGAGATTTCGAAGGCCAGGCCGCTGATCTGGAGGCGGTTGGCGACGCCGACGCCGTTGTCTTCCCGGAGATCGGCGTCGCGGTCGTCGGTGGCGCATCGGCCCAGGAACGCAGCATGAGCGCCAGCGCGGAGATTGCCGCCGACAGCCCGGTCGAATCAATTGACCCGGAGCATTTCGTTTTCGTGGCCGGCACGCCCGGCGAGTACCTGCGTAGCTTCGCACAAGAGGCCGAAGCCAACCCGAACGAGTACCTGCGTGGTTTCCTCCGGGCTGCGGAGACGATTATTAAGGATTTGCGCGAGGCCGGACAGCCACAGTTGCAGGTCGAAGAAGAAGCGGTGGCGCTCGGCGCGACGTGGGGGCTTAACGCTTGCAGGGTTCCACAGAGCACGCGTAGCGGTGCAGGCATCAAGGTGGCAGTGCTCGATACAGGCATGGACTTGGGGCATCCGGACTTCACAGGCCGTCTCCCCGTCGGCCAGACGCGGAGCTTCGTAGGCCAGCCCGTACAGGACCTCCACAGCCACGGCACACACTGCATCGGCACGGCGTGCGGGCCGAGAGCACCGGCGGGCAGCACACCGCGCTACGGGATCGGCTTCCGCTCCTCCATCTTCGTCGGCAAGGTGCTGACTAACTCCGGGTCAAGCGTTGATGGAAGCGTCCTGGGCGGTATGAACTGGGCGCTTGCCAACCGTTGCGAGGTAATTTCGATGTCGCTTAGCGGGCGGCAATCGCCGGTGCCCGCCTACACAGCGGCAGGACAGAGAGCGCTGAACAACGGCCTCCTGATGATCGCCGCGGCGGGCAACGAGGCACTCCCCGCGGGCGCGCCCGCGAACTCACCGACTATCATGTCCGTGGCTTCGCTCGACTCGAACCTGCGCCCGTCGTCATTCTCCAACTTCGGCAAGATCGAGATTGCCGGGCCGGGTCGTGACGTCTTCTCGTCGGTTCCCAGACCGACCCGATATGGATTCAAAAGCGGCACGAGCATGGCGTGTCCGCACGTTGCCGGGTGCGCCGCGTTGTGGGCTGAGGCATCGCCCATTCTGCGGGGCATAGCACTGTGGAATAGGCTGCGGGCGACGGCCAGGCCGCTGCCCTTCCCGGCGTCGCGTGTCGGCGCGGGACTCGTACAAGCGCCATAAAGCCCTTGTGCGTTAGAATAGTACCCGCCGGAAGAATCTTCCGGCGGGTACGTTTATGCTGACGGAGGCATATTATGGCCGACAAGAAAAGATGGGTTGTCACCGCGTCGGATGATGGGTCGCTCAGCGCCATCAAGAAGAGACTGACCGAGTCCGGCTTCGCCGTTGATCAAGTGCTCGACGAGATCGGGTGCATCACAGGGGTCGCCAGCGACGATGTCGCCGATAAACTGCGCTCGGTCCCCGGTGTCGCCGATGTTTCGCCGGAACCGTCCGTTGACATTGGACCGCCAAACGCGCCTGTGTCCTAGTAAGCACTATCGCCTTGTGGCAAAACGAGATGGTGCCATAGTGTGTTAGCGTGTGCTCATCACAGGAGCGACCAATATCTTATCGGGCCGTGTCGCTGCATATAGCGACTCGTCACTACAGGCGACCAAGGAGCCGGTTGAAGGTGATGAGAGCAGCCCCCAGATGGAGGTGCCGCTAATCTCCGATTGCAAGGCTTCTAAAGTTATCGAGCAAGTGCCCGATTTAAGAATAGAGAGGATATGAGGGGAGTGAAGGGTGCGGATCGCTTTTGATGAATCGGGTAAAGAGCACGCGAGTCTA
>DASQFN010000050.1 GCA_035633115.1 Gemmatimonadaceae bacterium
TCGGTCCAGACGCTGTCTCTCATCACGAACAGTCTATTGCCGGCTCGGCGAAGACCTTCCTTGTCGCGCGAGACGCCAGATGCTTCGTCGGCAGCAGAGAGAGTTGTTGCGGCACGCTGGTCAGCCGATGCGCGAGCTGACTCGAACTTCGCCTTCGCAGCCTCCGCCGGAGCCGTTGCTGCTGCTGCTGCTGCGCCTGAGATCGTAAGCTCTTGGAGCCGGCCCTGGAGTACAGGCGGTGCATTCGCGGCATTCTGTCGTCGGCGCGGATCCATTCCCGGCTCGAGAACCAGGTACGACGAGAATTCCGTGGGTATGCCGTAACGCTCTCCGAGCTCACGAATTTCATTATCGACTTCGCTCGATCCGCCATGCCGGCGCTTCTCCGCGCTCAGGTAGCCGACGCGCTGCGTCGCCCAGAGTCGGGCGATGAATGAATTCTCGCGTGAGGCCGCTGGAAATACCACTCGACTGCTCCATTCAACTGGCCCGCTGGCGGTCATGCCGGCAAAACGGAGTCGCGTCGAGCCCTCCCGGTCGTACCGTGCAAGCATCACGAAATCCTGCCCTGCGAAGATGTCGGACGGCTGAGACGGATGGGTCTTCAGCAGCCTCACACCGTCGGCGTACACTCGCATGTCGGTGATCACCGGACTGGTGAGCCGGCTCGCTACTATGGATACCGCGCGTTCCACCGATTCGTTCGGTCGCACGAAGTGCGCGGTACCACGCCCCTCGAGTGCCAGGCGCTCGACGAGAGAGACGTTGAGCTCGGCGCCCACGCCAAACGAGAATATCCTGCGCGATCCTCTGAGTGACGCGACATGAGCAGCGATTACTTCGGGGTCGCGCTCCCCAACCGTTGGCTCACCGTCCGTCACGAAGAGAACCAGGCCGAGCCGGCCCGGGGTAACCGCCGGTCTCAGTGCTTCCTCGAGCGCTCCGGAGATATTTGTCGACCCCGATGCATCGAGCGATTCCAGATACTCGGTCGCAGCTCTGACGTTTCGCGATGTCGCGAATACGAATTCATTCCGGAAGGTCCGGACGTCCGTCGAGAAATCCACGAGACGGAATCGGTCTGTCGGCCTGAGCGTAACCAGCAGCTGTTTGCCTGCTTCACGTGCCTGGCGGATTTTCACGCCGCTCATCGATCCCGACACATCCAGCACGAGCGTTACATCCCGATCTGTGACCCTCGGCGCAACTGAAGGCGGCGACAGCGTGATCAGGGCGAAGCCGGGCTCCCGCGCCGGAGCGTATGCGAGCATCGAGATCGAGGGCGCCGTGGACCGGCGGACCGGCACCAGTAGCGTTATCTCCCGGCCATCTCCGTTTACCGTGACCTCGCGCTTCGACCCGGCTCGTACCGTACTCAATGAATGCGTTGGAGAGTAGGCATTGCCGTACGTCGCGTCCGACGGATAAGTCAGAGTGAAAGCGAGCCGTGCTTCGGGATTGCTCTGTCGGACTTCGGGCCCGGGCTTCGTGCCACGGAAGTAGTCCATTCTGAGAGCATCACCTTCGCGCTCCGCGACTGACTGGAATCTCACGACCACTTTCTTCTGCTCTCCCGCGGCAATCGGGAAAATTCGCGTGCGGAGCAGTCCATACCCCATCCATTCAACGAGCGCCGGATCGCGCTGCTGTCTGACGATTTGCTCGTATATCTGACGCGCCTCTGCTGCGGACATGGTTTCTCCCGACACCAGCTCGCCGTTGATCGAGAGCTTGAGATCCTGAAACGCCGCTCCTTTAGGCAACGGGAAGAGATAGTCGGCTTCGCCGATTCCTGATCCTCGATTCACAAAGGTCTCGGTGACTTCGTAGCGGAGCACTCCGTTCGTCAACTCTGCGTGTACCGCACTCGACTGTCGCACGACGCTCGGACTTCGAGGGCCGCATCTCAAGCACGGGCCGTCGGCCGGACACGGTCTTGGCGGGCATGGCCGCGGAATGATCCATCCCTGTGCAGGTACCAGAGAAGGAGTCAGGAGTAGCAAAAGGAATGACAGCGGGAACGACCTGCGCATCGAAACCTCGGGAGTGGCGTCTATTGGTGTGACGCCTCCCGTGGCAGATCTTGCACATCTGCTGTCGCGTGCAGTTGAGCTGGAAGCCGGTAGCGTTTAGCGTTGAGCGGGTAGCGCGTGATCCTCAGTTGTTCCTGGACGCGCCTGCTGCCTCGGAGTCATTTCGACGCGTGTTCTCCCCCGGCCGCTTCACGATCCGAACGTCGATCAGGGCGTGGTCGGCTCGATTCGCGGTGTCCTCGAGCCGCTCCTGCCCCTGCCTCGCAGCCCATCCGAGAGAAAACGAAACCGGACCGGTATCCAACGCCGCCGCCTGCAGCCGCCGGACCACGCGTTCCGTGGCCTGCAGATCCGCGCCAGAAAGAATTATCAGGAACTCGTCACCTCCCATCCGCACCACCGGCTCCTCAGCTCGTACGTGACGCATCAGGAACCGGCTCATCCTGATGAGCACCGAGTCGCCCGCCGCGTGACCGTACTCATCGTTGTATTGCTTGAAGTTGTCAACGTCGGCGTACACACAGCCCCATTGCTCGTCTGCCGCAGTCGGTCGCTCGTAGAAGGTCTGCAGCTGCCGGCGGTTGTAGCACCCGGTGAGCGGATCGCGAATGCTCTGCTGCCGCAGCTGAGTCTCGAGATTCTTTCGCTCGGTTATGTCGACGAGGATTCCGTGGTAAAGTGTCTCATTCGACGCCGGATCCTTGAGCTGGTACCAGGTGTCGAGGACCGTGCGGGACGTGCCGTCGAGACGCTTGATCTCGAGCTCGCGATTTCGGAGCGATCCCTCGCGCTCCATCAGGGCAATCTCACGCTTGCGAAGCTCCACGTCGACGAAGTCATCGACTCGATGACGCTTCATCTCATCGAGGCTGGCTATTCCGAATATCTCGAGAAAAGCGGGGTTCACGTCGAATATCTCCCCCGCCTCGTTCGTGATGTAAATCCCTTCCTGAAGATTCTGGGCGAAATTGGCGAGCGTCTGGGCGTCGCTGAGACTTCGCAGCGCGTCCACCGATGTAGGCAGTTTCTGACTCGCGGCACGAGGTTCTTTACGCGGCATGTGCATTGCCCCATAGGAGCCAGTAAAATTGAGAGCCCAAATGTATGCCACCCTCGCGTTCGAAGGAACAGATGGCTGATCGCGGTCCCGGAGACCGATGACGGGGCCATCTGCCGGCATTCATCACGTCACGGCCATAGCGAGCGATCCGCAGCGCAACCTCGACTTTTACGCCGGGATTCTCGGAATGCGCCTCGTGAAGCGCACCGTGAACTTCGACGATCCCACTACATACCACTTCTACTTTAGCAATGCGGAAGGAACGCCCGGCAGCATCCTGACGTTCTTTCCCTGGCCCGACGCCCGCCGCGGGCGCCAGGGGTCCGGCCAGGTTGCGGTTGCTTCTTTCGCAATACTTCCCAGCTCCGTTGGCTTCTGGATCGAGCGATTCATCAAGTATCACGTCGAGTTCAGTCAACCGGTGTCGCGCTTCGACGAAGAGCGCGTGATCGCCTTCAAGGATCCTGACGGGCTCATGGGAGAGCTGGTCGCGCATCCATCCGCTGAATCACGCACGGGATGGGAGACACGCTCCGTTCCGGCCGATCATTCCATTCGCGGTATCTACTCCGTCACGCTCTGGCAGGAGAGCTGTGAGCTCACGGGGAAGCTGCTCACCGATCAGCTCGGATTCCAGGCCGTGCGCGAGCAGGCAAGCATTTTCCGTTACGCAGCCACGTCAGGCTCCGAAAATGGCAGCAGGCAGGAGTCCATTGTGGACTTGAGATGCGTACCCGGTCTCTGGCCCGGAGTGATGGGCGCCGGAACCATTCATCACGTCGCGTTTCGCACGCCTGATGATGAAGCGCAGGCGAAAGTCAGGCTCGAGCTTGTGGCATTGGGATTCAACGTCACGCCTGTGATCGATCGCGAGTATTTCCACTCGGTGTATTTTCGCGAGCCCGGGGGAGTATTGTTCGAGATCGCAACAGATCCTCCCGGTTTCACAGTCGATGAGCCCGCCGATTCACTCGGTCAATCGCTGAAGCTTCCTCAATGGCTCGAGCCCCGGCGCTTCGAGATCGAAGCACTGTTGCCCAACATCCGCCTGCCGATGATGCTGCGAGGCCCGAATGCCTGACACACAGCTAAAGACTAACTTGATGACCGATATGAATCACACCGCTTCTTCCGGGCTCGATGACCTTTGCATCAACGCGATTCGAGTCCTCTCGATGGACGCTGTCCAGAAAGCGGACTCGGGGCATCCAGGAACTCCGATGGCGCTCGCTCCTCTCGCCTATGTGCTGTGGGGTCGGCACCTCCGATTCAACCCGGCCGATCCGAGCTGGCTCGACCGCGACCGCTTCGTCCTCTCCGCCGGCCACGCATCGATGCTGCTTTACAGCGTTTTGTATCTCACCGGTTATGACCTGACGCTCGACGACATCAAGCACTTCAGGCAATGGGAGAGGAAGACGCCGGGTCATCCCGAGTACCGGTACACGCCCGGAGTGGAAACCACCACGGGTCCGCTTGGTCAGGGATTCGGAAATGCCGTAGGTATGGCGGTGGGCGAGGCTTTGCTCGCGTCGGTGTTCAATCGCGACGGTCACGCGATCATGGATCATCACACGTACTTCATCGCTAGCGACGGCGATCTCATGGAAGGCGTGTCCCACGAGGCTGCTTCCTTTGCCGGACACGCGCGACTCGGGAAGATCGTCGGCGTCTACGACGACAACCACATCACGATCGAGGGCGACACCGCTCTCACCTACAGTGATGACGTCGCAAAACGATTCGAGAGTTACCACTGGCACGTTCAGCGGGTGGACGACGCGAACGATCTCGATGCTCTGGACAAGGCTATCACCCTCGCCAAGGCGGAACAGGAGCGGCCGTCTCTGATCATCGTGCGCTCACACATCGGTTACGGCAGCCCGAACAAGCATGACACTGCCGAGGCACACGGGTCGCCATTGGGCGAGGATGAGGTGAAGCTGACGAAAGAGGCGCTGGGATATCCCTCGCTGGAGCCATTCTACGTCGCGCCTGAAGCGCTCGACCACTGGCGGAAAATCGGTGCTCGCGGGCGGAGCGTTCAAGCCAAGTGGCAGAAGCGCTACGAGAGCTACAGGACGACATACCCCGACGTTGCCGCTGAGCTGGAGCGACGGATTCAAGGCGAGCTTATGGACGGATGGGAGGACTTGATTCCCAGTTTCACCGCTGAGAACGGAAACATCGCAAGCAGAGCCGCGTCGGGCATCGTGCTCAACGCCATCGCGCCGAAGGTACCAGAGCTCGTAGGCGGGTCGGCAGATCTTGCGTCATCGACGAATACGATCGTAAAAGGCGAGCCGAGCTTCGGTCCCGACAACCATGCCGGTCGCAATTTCCATTTCGGGATCCGCGAGCATGGAATGGGGTCGATCATGAACGGGATGGCCCTGCACGGCGGGGTGATCCCGTACGGCGCGACCTTCCTGATTTTCTCTGATTATATGCGGCCGCCAATCCGGCTCGCGTCGTTCATGAAAGTGCACGTCGTGTACGTCTACACACACGACTCGATTGGATTGGGTGAGGACGGCCCCACACATCAGCCGGTTGAGCAGTTGAGTGCCCTCCGAGCCATTCCCGGAATGACGGTCATTCGGCCCGCCGATGCATCGGAGACCGCCGAAGCATGGCGAGTCACACTGAAGAACAGGAACGGTCCGGTCGCCCTGGTGCTTACTCGGCAGAAGCTTGGCTTGATCGACCGTACGAAATACGCGTCGGCGAGCGGCGTTGCGCGTGGAGCGTATGTGCTTGCCGATTCGCCTGGCGGACCACCGCAGGTCATTCTCATCTCGACAGGATCGGAGGTCGCGCTCATTCTCGAGGCCCACCAGCGACTTGAAAAGGACGGCATCAGAGTGCGCGCCGTGAGCATGCCGAGCCACGAGCTGTTCGAGAGAGAGACCGCGGAATACCGGAACAGCATCCTTGCGCCGGGAGTGAAGCGCATCGCGGTCGAGGCAGCTCACCCGATGTCGTGGTACCGCTGGGTAGGGGACGACGGAATGATCATTGGAATCGAGCGATTCGGCGCATCGGCTCCCTACAAGGACATTTATACCCACCTCGGCCTCACCGTAGACAGGATCGTCGACGTCGCGAAGCAAATTGTCGAGCCTGCCGCATCTCCTCGGTCGTGAGACTCCGCGACATCAGCATCCCGCTCGCCAACGGAACTCCCGAATGGCCGGGTGACACACCTTTTTCCTGCGGGTGGAGTGCGACAGTAGCACAGGGGTCGAGCGTCAACGTCTCGACTTATACAACCAGCCCGCACGTTGGCACACACGCCGATGCGCCGCTTCACGTGAGGACCGGATGGTCCGGCTCACACGAGCTTCCGCTCGAGGCGTTTTACGGACTCGCCGCTGTTGTCGATGTGACAAGCCTGAGTGAGGAGATCGAGATCGGCGCGATCAATGCGGCAGTCGGCGCAGGGCGAGTCGAGCGCGTTCTTCTCAAGACCGGCAACACAATCGGGTCGGGCGGCTTCCCCGAGTCGTGGCCGAGGCTCTCGGAGGCGTGCGCTCGGGCGCTTCTCGGTCGCGGACTTCGCCTGCTCGGCGTCGATGCTCCGTCGGTTGACGAGCGCCACAGCAAGAGCCTGCCAGTGCACAAGATGATCTTCTCCGGCAACGGCTGCATTCTGGAGAATCTCGATCTCCGCCGCATTACGCCGGGCTACTACGAACTGATGGCGTTCCCGATCAAGATGATGTCGTTGGACGCAGCGCCGGTAAGAGCAATCTTAAGGGATATTGAGTAGCCGGTAACGCGTAGCCGGTAACCGGTGACGGCTGGCGGGCGACGGCTATCGCGTCGCGGCCAGCAGGTACGGGCAGCGGATAGCGATTTTTAGTATCGTAATGCTACTATGTTACCACCGCCGCGGTGATCTCCGCCGCGGCGCTCCGAACAACGCTCCCATGATCCCGCGAGTTACGGCACCAGCAACGGTGCGCGCAACGGGCGATTTGAGAACCTGTTCGAACGTGCTCGGCGGCTCCTTTGCGCCGCGTCGGCTGGCCGGTGCAGCCGGTGCTGTGGGCGCCTGCTGCCACGGAGCCTGGGGCTCGACAGCAGGTGCACCAAGAGCAGGGGCAACTCTCGCCGCGAGACGTTCTCTCGCGCTCTCTCGGTCAATCGGCTGTGCGTATTCGCTTACCTGGCGTGAAGTGGCCACGCGTCTGGCGAGCTCGTCGTCGGGCAATGGCGACATGCTCGACGAAGGGGGAATCAGGCGCGTCGCGAACGGCGGCGTGGGCACTCCTTTGGGCGAGAGAACGGTAATGAATGCCTCCCCGATCCCCAGTGTCGTCAGTGTCTCCTCGACGTCGTAGTACGGAGTCTTCGGAAAAGTCCTGGCCGCTGCCCGCAGCGCCTTGTCATCATCCGGAGTGAATGCGCGCAATGCGTGCTGCACGCGGTGGCCCAGCTGTGCCAGCACATCTTCGTGGATGTCCTTCGGACTCTGGGTGATGAAGAACACGCCTACGCCCTTCGATCGAATCAGACGGACGACCTGCTGGATCTGATTGAGCAGCGCTTTGCTCGCTCCGTTGAAAACCAGATGCGCCTCGTCGAAGAAGAACACGAGCTTCGGCTTGTCTATATCGCCAACCTCCGGAAGCTCGTTGTAGAGAGTCGCCAGCATCCATAGCATGAACGTGCTGAACAGGTCCGGCTTGTCCTGTATGTCCTGCAGCTCGAGAATGCTTATCAACCCCCGCCCGTCACGCTCTACCTGCATCAGGTCCTGCAAGTCGAACTCCGGCTCGCCGAAGAACTTCTCGGCTCCCTGCTGCTCGAGCTCTACCATCTCCCGAAGTAGCACGCCAACGGTTTGTTTGGACATTCCTCCGTAAGTCTTGAGCTCGGCGGCGCCGTCGGTGGTGAGATACTGGAGCACCGCGCGCAAATCGGCGAAATCCAGAAGCAGGAGGCCTTTGTCGTCGCAGTACTTGAAGACCAGCGCGAGAACACTCGACTGCGTCTCGTTGAGGCCCAGGACCCGTGAGAGCAGCAGTGGCCCGAACGACGAGACCGTCGCCCGCAGCTGGGCTCCCTTCGAGCCGGAAAGGCTCAGGAACTCAACCGGAAAAGCCGATGGCTTCCAGTCGTATCCTGTCTCCTTCGCTCTTGTAGTGATGCGATCGTTCGACGCGCCGTTGGTACCGAGCCCCGATATGTCACCCTTGATGTCAGCAACGAACACCGGGACGCCGGCCTGTGAGAGCTGCTCCGCTATCAGCTGCAAGGTGCGCGTTTTTCCGGTTCCGGTCGCCCCGGCTATCAGCCCGTGGCGGTTCATCATCGGAATCGGAATCGAGACCATCGGCGATGGCTCGCATTCCCCGTCGTGAACGATGGCGCCAAGTGTTACCGCGTTCGCCGCCGAAGGAAAGGCGGCACGCCCTGCATCCAGAACCTTCTTGTCCATTGTTCCCTGCGCTTGAGCGTTATGTGTGCGATGGTGCGTCGGCTTCTTTGGCTAGAGTACCATGTGGCATACCCTATGCGCCATAGCACCACCGCACCGCTGATTTTCATTCACCACACGCAATTAACAGGCAATGCGAAGCGACTCCGGCCACACTACGTCTGTCTGGATGGCTACCGATGTCCCGGAGCTTCCGACGCTGTCCCACGACATCCGCACTAACGTTTGCATAGTGGGGGCCGGTATTGCCGGAATGACGACCGCATACCTCCTCGCCCGGGCAGGCCGAGCAGTCGTGGTGATAGACGACGGACCGATCGGGGGAGGTGAAACCGGGCGCACGACTGCCCACATAACGGCTGCACTCGACGATTACTACACCGAGATCGAGAAGCTGCACGGTGAAGAGGGAGCCCGCGTGGCGGCCGAGAGTCATACAGCCGCAATCAACCGCATTGAAGCCATCGCTTCACTCGAGGACATCGATTGCGATTTCGAAAGAGTCGATGGCTATTTGTTTCTCGGCCCTCGAGATGACCGCAAGCTCCTCGAGGAGGAGCTCGCAGCAGCGCATCGGGCCGGACTCTCCGATGTCGAATTGGTGGAACGCGTGCCGGTCAATTCCTTCGAGAGTGGGCCTGCCCTCTGCTATCCGCGGCAGGCACAGTTTCATCCTCTCAAGTATCTGAACGGTCTTGCCCGCGCGATCATGCGCGACGGCGGACACCTCTTTTCAGGTGCTCATGCGGAAAGTATCCAGGACGGAGAGCCCGCCAAGGTTACGACATCCGACGGGCACGTGATCACTGCCGACAGTATTGTCGTCGCGACGAATACACCCGTCAACGACTGGGTGATACTGCACACGAAGCAGTCGGCGTACCGAACCTACGTCATCGCAGCGAGAATTCCGCGCGAATCAGTTCCACGCGGGCTCTACTGGGATACGCACGATCCCTACCACTACGTCCGCCTTCAGGAAGTCGACCCACTTGTGAATCCTTCCCGAAACGAAGAGCTCCTGATCGTTGGCGGCGAAGACCACAAGACAGGGCAGGCCGATGACGCCGACGAGCGCTTCAAGCGCCTCGAGAAATGGACACGCCAGCGCTTTCCGATGATCCAGAACATCGACTTCCGCTGGTCAGGCCAGATCATGGAGCCCGTCGATTACATGGCTTTCATCGGCAAGAACCCCGGCGCCGACGAGCACATCTTCATTGCTACCGGGGATTCCGGAAACGGCATCACACACGGAACGATCGCCGGACTCCTTCTCACCGATCTCATCCTCGGCAAGAAGAATCCGTGGTCGAAGCTCTACGATCCCTCGCGCGTCACCTTGCGCGCGACGACGGAGTTTCTCAAGGAAAACCTCAACGTCGCCGGACAGTACAGCGACTGGGCGACCAGCGGCGACGTCAGCTCCTACGATGAGATCCCGCCGGGAACCGGCGCGGTGCTCAGACGCGGTATGACCAAGATTGCCGTCTATCGCGACGAACAGGGGAATTTCCACGAGCGCTCGGCTGTCTGCACACATCTCTACTGCATTGTCGACTGGAACAGTGCCGAACGAACCTGGGATTGTCCCTGCCATGGATCGAGGTTCGATCCCTATGGCCAGGTCGTGAATGGGCCAGCGATTACGCCGCTGTCGGAGGTGGAATCGGGAGCCCCAGCGTCACAATGACTTCGTGGCGTTCACCGTCATCTAAGAGCGGCACGGATCCACTCAAGGGCGTACCATCGAGCGTGGTAGTCGCGACTCCACGCTCAACCCCATGGGGATTTCGAACCGTTATCGAGTAGCTGCTCGAGCCGCATCGATAGGTTACGCTGAACTCCGGCCAGCTCGCCGGAATACAGGGATCCATCTCCAGTGTGTTGCCGCGCTTGGTGAAGCCAAGAATTGCTTCCAGCCCTACGCGGTACATCCAGCTTCCGGACCCCGTGTACCACGTCCAGCCGCCGCGGCCGAGATGTCCTTCAGCGGTATAGACGTCTGCTGCAACCACATATGGCTCGACTTTGTACTGCGCTACTGCCTCCGGCGTCGCTGCGTGAGTCAATGGATTGATCATCTGATAGAGCTCGAACGCGCGGTTGCCGTCCCCCTGCAGCGCGGTGGCGAGCACAGCCCACAGCGCCGCGTGAGTGTACTGGGCCCCGTTCTCTCTCACCCCCGGCAGGTATCCCTGGATATAGCCCGGGTCGTGCTTGCTGTCGGTGAACGGCGGAGTAAGCAGCATGATCAGCCGCGCGTCTTCTCGCACGAGGTGCTCGTTCAGGGACTTCATCGCCATTCGCTTGTGCGCCGGCTCGCCAGCTCCAGAGATGACGCTCCAGCTCTGCGCGATCGAGTCGATCTTGCAGTCGTCGCTTTCCGCGGATCCTAACGGTGACCCGTCGTCGAAGTACGCCCGCCGATACCATGCGCCGTCCCAGGCGGCGCGCTCTACCGCTTCGTTGTAATTGCCGGCCAGGCGCAGCAGCTCTTCGCTGACTGCCTGATCTCCTCGCGCTTCAGCGTGTTTGGCGAATTTTCTGAGAGTCGCAATCAGGAACCACGCGAGCCACACGCTCTCACCCCTGCCCTCGATGCCGACGCGATTCATGCCGTCGTTCCAGTCGCCGCTTCCGATCAACGGAAGTCCATGCTCGCCGATGGTGCACGCTCGTCTCAGTGCTCTGACGCAGTGATCGTACAGAGGCTCCACCATCTCCGATATTTCCGGCAGATCGTACAGCTCGGCCTCATCGGAATTGAGCTGTCGCATCTTCAGATACGGTATTTTCTCGTCGAGTATCGACGTTTCTCCGGACAGGCTGACGTAATGGTTCACCACATACGGCAGCCAGACGAGATCGTCGGAGAATCGTGTGCGGATTCCGCGCCCGCTTTGCGGGTGCCACCAGTGCTGCACATCGCCTTCCTCGAACTGGCGCGAGGCGCTTCGCAGGATGTGCTCTCTCGCGAGCTCTGGCTCCGAGTACGCGAACGCCATCACGTCCTGCAGCTGATCGCGGAAGCCATACGCTCCACTCCACTGATACAGCCCCAGCCGCGCCCACATGCGTGATGAGAGCGCCTGATAAAGCGCCCAGTCATTCAGAATGAGGTCGAATGTCGGCTCGGGCGTCTTCACCGAGATGAGATCGAGGCGATTGCGCCATGCCTGCGCAGCTTCATCCAAGGCTGCAACAGCGATTTCCGGCACTCGGTATTTCGCGACCAATCGCCTCGTCTCGTCTTCGCCGGCGCATGCGCCCAGCAGCACAACGAGCTGATGCGTCTCTCCCGGAGCGAGCTCCAGGCGCATCTGCAACGCACTGCATGGATCGATGGTGTCGCCGGTGTCCTTCGTCATTCCGTCGCGATGCAGTGCCGGCGGTGCTGATTGCGTACCGTTCCGCCCCAGGAATTCGCGCCGCGCCGCAGTGTAGGTAGTGACCGGCTCACTAACTGTATTGAACGCTACGTACTCCGAGAATTGAGGATCGAAGCTGCTGCGCGCCAGCATCGTGCTCGAGGCTTCGTCCATTTTTGTGCGGATGTGCTGCTGAGTCTTCTCCCGATCGGCGCCGAGCAGCCACTCGATGTAGCTCGTTATCCGAAGTCGGGACGTGGTGGTGCCGTTGTTCGTAATCGTCAATACGCTGATTTTCACCGGGTCTTCTTTCGGCATGCCAACGCGCAATGACGTTGCTATGTCATTGTGCTCGTGCTCGAACACCGAGTAGCCCGCTCCATGCTTCACCGTGTATTGAGCGCTCTCCCTGATAGGCTCCGGCGTAGGTGTCCACAAATCGCCGCTGTCGTCATCGCGGAGGTAAATGCACTCGCCGGCTGGGTCCTCCACGGGATCGTTGTGCCACGGCGTCAAACGAAACGAGCTGTTCGTTGCCCAGGTCGCTCCACATCCGCTCTCGCTGATGCAGAATCCACCCGCGGGATTCCCGATTACGTTGACCCAGGGTGCCGGTGGCAGAGTGCCGCCCGCGATTCGGATCTCGTATTCGCTTCGATCGTTGTAACCGCCGATTCCATTGAAGTAGCGCAGGCCGTCTCCGGAAACGGTGGTGTTCTCTCGTGCATCAGCGGAAACAGGAGCGCTGTTGGCTGCAAATGCTGTTGCGCCGGTCGTCACTGGAACTCTGGTTGACGACGATGGAGTTGCCGAAATGCGCGTCGCTGCCGGACCGCCCGCTGGCAGCGGACGACTGGGCCTCGCGATACCCGTCACGACTGGCGCGACAAGCTCCCGGGCAAGCACCTCAGGTGCGGCAGACGCAACCCGAGCCGAGTAATCGTCCTCGACGTGCGGAAACTCGAGGAAGTTTCCAAGGCCCAGTCCATCACAGTCCACCTGAATGCGGGCGATGCTGTAGAGGAGCTCGACATCCTCCGGCTTCAGCAGGTCCGCGCGTCGGATGTAAACACCTCCCGGACGATCGAGGAATCCCGATTCACTCGACGCCAGCACAGTAGCCAGCAGCTCATCAGCCAGCTCCTGCAGATAGGTCGGTGGATGCAGACTGAGAATCACCAGGTCACATGTTATTCCCTTGAGCCGCCAGTACTGATGAACCCGCAGCAGCTGCCGAACGCTCGACAAGCCCGCCGATGCTTCAAGAGTCGCGAGCAGAACCGGCCAGTCGCCCGAAATTCCCATCGCCCACAGCTCATCCTGTCCGAACTGCGTGGCTTCGCCCTGCGGGGATAATCCTCTGAAACCCGGGTGAGTGTACATGAGATGACCGGCCAGCTCCTGATACAGTGCCGCATCAGCCGGGCTTATGCCGAGCTCGCGTAGCTCGGCCTGCGCCTGCGCCCATGAGAGGTCGAGCGCGCGCCGTGCACTGTACGGATCGTGATACAGGTCCGCGAGCTGAATCGCAGTCTCACGATCCTCTGCTACGAACGTGGTGAAGGTCACCTCCGCGGAACGGCCGGGTGCGATGCTCATCTTCGCCTGCAGCGAGAAGATTGGATCGAGCACTGCGCCGACTGTCCCTGAAAGCTCGGCCCCCGCGTCCAGGGCTACCGGATCACGAGTCGACCGGCCGCGGCCGATGAAGCGCGCACGGTCGGTCTCACAGGTCACAGGGGTGGTCGAGCCGAGTCCCACGGCCGCTACATGTCCGCACCATTTGACCTTCTCGGTAACCGCGCGCGGCCGTCGCACCGCGAGAATCGCCGAGCTGTCCGGCAGCCATTCGGTTTGAACGAAAAGGTTTCCGAACGCCGGATGCGCCCGGTCCACTTCGAGGGGCTGCATCACGATCTCGGCGTAGCTCGTCAGCTGTATCTCGCGAACGGTGGACGAACGGTTGTAAATGATCACTCGCCGCACTTCGGCCGCGTCGTCCGAAGCAACGGCAATCTCCATCTGCGTCTCGATGTCGCCGTCTCGACGGATGAACGTCACCCGATCGCTGGCGAACAACACACGATACCAGTTGGCTTCAGCGCAGACCGGCTGATGACCCGCGGACCAGAGTCGTCCGTTCGACAGGTCCTTCACGTAGCACCATTGTCCACGGTTGTCTCTCGTTCCGTCGTTTCGCCACCGGTTGACGGCCAGTGGCCCATACTGGGACAGGCCCGCGCCCGAGTTGCTGATGATCGACGTGTAGGGAACGCTTCCCAGAATCGCGACGCGCG
This sequence comes from Gemmatimonadaceae bacterium, assembly GCA_035633115.1. Taxonomy (NCBI): domain Bacteria; kingdom Pseudomonadati; phylum Gemmatimonadota; class Gemmatimonadia; order Gemmatimonadales; family Gemmatimonadaceae; species Gemmatimonadaceae bacterium. The sequence continues at coordinate 14,208 of DASQFN010000050.1, forward strand.
GCTGAGGCGTGTTCGCAGTATCGAGCTCCCGCACTGCCGGTTTCTCGGTCTCGCTCGGCACGTGTGCGAAATCGTCCTGCGTCGCCAGATCCTGAAGCACCAGCCGGCGCGGAATTCTCTCCTGCAGTATGAGCTCCGCCGAGCGGACGAGTGGATCGGAGTGAAAGCGCTCCTGCCAGATATTTCTTTTCAGCGCGTTGTCGAAGGCGACGAGGCTCATTCCGACGTGGTGCGCCATGTATGCGCCTATCACCGCCTTCCGATGGCCAGGCAGTGGACGCGTGTAGTCGATCGCGTCACGGAATCCGTACGGCCCCAGCGCTCCTTCGGCCTCCAGCGCCGAGAGGTTCCGAACGGCCTGATGCGGCTCCACCGTCAGCGCCAGCGCCGTCGCATACGGAGCCACGACCAGCTCTTTACTCAATCCACGCTTGAGCGCGAGATCGGGAACCCCGAAGCCGCGGTACTGATACGTGTGGTTGCGATCGCGAACGTTGTATGCGGATTCGGAGATCCCCCATGGCACTCCCCGCTCGGTGCCATATGAGATCTGTCGCCGGACTGCGCCGTGGTTTGTCTGATTCAGCAGCGTGGACGGAAACGTTCGCAGTACGAGCGCGGGCATCAGGTACTCGAACATGCTTCCGCTCCACGAGATCAGCGTTCGCGTTCCACCGGCGGAAGTCAGCGAGCGTCCAAGCTTGAACCAGTGGTCAACGGAGATGTCGTCCTTCGCGATCGCGATGAACGAAGCCAGTCGTGATTCGGAAGCGAGCAGATCGTAGTACGAGTTATCGAAGCTGTTTGCGGAATGCTGATAGCCGATCGAGAACAGCTTCCGCCTATCGTCGAACAGAAACTTGAAATCCATCTCCAGCACATATGCCCGCGAGCGCTCGGCAATTGCCTGCAATCGCTTGATCTGCTCGGGGGTCGAGTCCGGCCGCCTGATGAGTTCGTTGCACGCCTGCTTGAGGGCGACCAGATGTCCGGCAAGGTTACCACTGTCGACAGTCGAGATGTACGCAGGCTCGAGCACTCGCAGGTCGCCAAGGTTGTACCAGTTGTAGAAGTGGCCACGGTAGCGGCGCATGCGCTCGAGTGAGCGGAATACCCGTTCGAGCCGATCGATCATCCCTTCGAGCGTGATGAAACCCAGGTCGAAGGCGGATACGATTGCGAGACATTGAAGGCCGACATTCGTTGGCGAGGTTCGCCCCGCTATTACGGGGTCGGGGTCTTCCTGGAAGTTGTCCGGCGCGAGCCATTGGGTTTCTTCCGTTACGAACTGCTCGAAGAAATTCCAGTGGAGCTTGGCGTATCGAATGGTCGCGGTTCGCTCGCTATCACTGAGGCGGAACTCACGTGCTGTAGCGGGTGCGCTGAGCGCAAGAGCGATCGGCGGAGACGCAATCCAGAGAGCGATCAGTGGAAGTGTCGCACCGAGAAAGACGACGTGCTCGCCTATCGCATCCGTAGTGAAATCTGCTTCTTCAACCGCGATTGCCGCGGCGACAAGCAGCGCAATCAGCACCACCGGCCACATGCGCCGCCACACTTCGAGGCGGGACCGTGACATCGCACGTTCCACCTGCGACGCTGTCTGCCACTCCAGAAGGTTTCTCTTCGTGATACGGAGGCGGATGAGCGTGCGGATGATCGCGTCGGCGCTGACCACCGCCTGGTGTGGCAGGAACGTCACCGCCAGCACGAACTGTTGTATGCTCACGCCTGCATCGCGCGCTACGGCCGCATAGTACGCGGGCCATGACTGGTCGCGCGGTGGACGCAGAGCGGCGAGGAGCAGCGAGAACACCCACGGAAATGCGATTGCACCCAGTATCAGTGCAGTCCAGACGGCCGGCGAACCGGGAAGAAAGAGCCAGCCCGCTATCAGCAGCGTCAGCTGCGATAGCTCGATGAGACTGCGCCGGAGGTTGTCGAAGATTTTCCATCGCGAGATTGCGGACAGCCGGTTTGGCGTTGGGCCCTCCGGCCCGGGAACAGTGTTTCCCAGCCACTGGAGCAGCTGCCAGTCTCCGCGGATCCAGCGATGCTTGCGGCGCGTGTAAGTGAGATATCGCGCCGGATAGTCGTCATAAACTTCGATATCGGTCGCGAGCGCAGCTCGCGCGTATGCTCCTTCTATGAGGTCGTGACTGAGCAGCGCGTTCTCGGGGAAGCGTCCGTGTGTCGCCTCCTCGAATGCGTCGACTTCGTAGATCCCTTTCCCGGTAAAGCTTCCCTCGGAAAAGAGATCCTGGTACACGTCCGATACGGCGGTCGTGTATGGGTCGACGCCTGGATGCCCGGAGTGAATCGCCGCGAAATGGGATGCGTGCGCACTCGTCAGAGACACGCCGACACGCGGCTGCAGTATCCCGTACCCGCGCACGATGCGCCCCTGCTCGGCATCGTACTCGGCGCGGTTCAGCGGGTGCGCAATCGTTCCAACCAGCATCTGCGCCGCATCACGAGGCAGAACCGTGTCGGAATCGAGAGTCAGAACGTACCTGGTTCCCTTGAGACCATTCGTGTCGCCGACGATTGTCGAGAACGCATCGGCAGCCTGTCCCCTCAGAAACCTGTTGAACTGCCCGAGCTTTCCTCGCTTCCGCTCCCACCCCATCCATACTCCCTGCTTCGGATTCCACAGGCGCGGCCGATGGAAGAGGTAGAAGATGTCCGGACCATCCGGTGAGTATTTGAGGTTCAGGTACCGCGTACCCGAGACTGCCACTTCGAGGATCTCGGCGTCCGTGTCACGCGTTTCTGTCGGTGAGTCCGTGAAGTCGCTGAGAATCCCGAACGACAGATTTGGGTCGCGATTTGCGAGATACTGCACTTCGATGTGTTCGAGCGCTTCCTTCACCACCTTCACGCTCCCGAACAGCGTCGGAACCACCACCGCGGTTTTGTAGGGCTCCAGAATTCCGTTCTCCCGGAACTCGAGCTTTGGGAGAGTGCGCGGCGGCATCAGCATCGTTAACAGCTGGTTCATGATGCTGATTCCAATCTCACTGGCTGGAATCAATGCCAGGAGCAGCATGATTGCGCCGGCCATGCCATGCGGATCGATGGCGCGGAACATCACCACCAGCGCGCCAACCGTTCCGATCGTTATGCCACCGAAGTAGAGAGCGTTCGGACTCTTCTGCGTCCATCGGTAGATCTTTTCCCCGAACGAAGGCGAATACCCTGTTTCCCGCTCGAGGTCGTATCGCCCCTCATCCACGAGGTAATAGCCGACGTGCGCGAGACGTGGCTTCTCGTCCTTCGATACCGCTGCCGCCAGCCCGAGCGCGGCAGTCGCCACGCTTTCCTCCGTCATCTTTGTTCGCTTGGCGATATTCTCGACGATATGCCGGTAGTGGTCACGAGTGGCGAACGCCATTTTCGGATAGTCGCCGGTGGCGTCCTTGCGCAGGATTTTCTCGGTGGCGCTTTGCGACTCGACGAAATCCTTCCAGTCGAGCCGGGAAATGGTTCGCAGACTGGTGATGCAGTTTGCGACCGTCACCTGAGTTGCAGCGATGCGGCGGTTCGAGCGCGTTACCGCTTCTTCGGCTGTCGGGCCTTCCTCCGCAATCCATTGCTCCAGCCAGATCAGCGGCGTGAAGTTCGCCTGGTATCCGCGTATCTGGTGAAGGAAGCGGGTCACGAACGTCGGCGTGAACGGCGGGTGATCGGCGATGAACGTCTTTAGCTCTGCGGTCAGCGCCTCGGTTGACCCCTCATTCGCCGCCATGAGCCTTGCCGCCCACTTGTCCGCGACTTCAACCTCGTCCAGCCGCGCGGCAACCCGCAGTGTCATCCGCCTGATATTTTCGACGAGGCCCAGGCGCAGCATGGTCGGTATCGCCCACAGCTCTCCCATCTTGAGCGTGGCGACTTTCTGATACTCTCTCACAAAGAGCGTGATATTCTCGAGAGAGAGGTGTCCTTCCGTATGGGCGATGAGCTCGATGGCGACATCGTAGACGCGCGGGTACTCAGCGAGAGTGCCACTGGCGAGCTTCGGAAGCTCCTGGTAATAGCCACCGGGAAGATTCGTACGGATTTCCCGGATGTGCTCCTGAACGATGTACGAATTGTCGAGCAGCCACTCGCCTGCCGGACTGATGTCGACTCCACGCTCGGCCGAATCGGCCAGCCTGTCATGAACTTCGTCGAGTACGCGGCGAGAGTCGTCCAGCCGAAGGAGTAACGGGCCGGGGCCGCGCTGTTTTTTCGGCGGCAGCAGCCGGTGCTTGCGCGCAATGTTCCGCGCGTGCTTTGCAAGCCGATCGGCGCCCAGTACCTCTCCGCGTATCGGCCCAACGAGCCGCCGCTCGGCAGCCTCTACGCGCCGGAACAGCTTGAAGAACTTTTTCGGATCGCTGCGGGGAGTTCGGGTTGCCACGGAGGGTAAGATCCCTTTGAGGTAGCGGGGGGCGCTAGGTGCGGAGAGCGCTCAGGACACAAAAAGAGAACACTCCGCTCAGCCCTGAACGGAGTGCTCTCGAACCTTTAACCGGCGGTTTGCTCAATCTCCAGACAGGCTCTTCCGCACCTGGTTTCGATACTCCTCACTCGCGTAGATGGCGACTTCGACGCGTCGGTTCAGCTGACGACCCGAATCGGCATCGTTGCTGGCGACCGGCTCGGATTCGCCCCGTCCGTTCGTCGCAACACGCGTACGCGCTACACCCAGGGCCTGCAGGTAGTTGGCCGCGGCGTTTGCGCGACGGTACGACAGCCCTTGGTTGTACGCATCCTCACCCCGGCTGTCAGTGTGTCCGACGATCAGCAGCTGCGAGTTGGGATACTTCTTGAGGCTTTGCGCGAGCTCTGTCAGGTTCCGCGCTGCATCCGACCGAATTGCGTCGGAGTCGAAGTCGAACAGCAATCCAGAGTCGAACGTCACCTGAATTCCCTCGCCGACGCGCTCGACTTTGGCGCCTGGAATGCTTACCTCGAGCTCCTTCGCCTGCTGGTCCATCTGGTGGCCGATGACCGCTCCGGCCGCGCCGCCTACCACAGCACCGATAATGGCGCCCTTTGCTGTGGATCCGGTCGTATTGTTTCCGACGACACCACCGACTGCTGCGCCGGCGGTTGCTCCGATGACGGCTCCGCGTTCCTTGTTGCTCATCGACGCGCAGGCCGAAAGCCCAAATGACGCGAGCGCGGCGATGCCGACGGTCGCTATCCGAACATTTTCATTCCTCTTCATTATCGAGTCTCCTGAAAAACGTGTATGGCTCTTAGATGTTGCACATGTTGTACTAACAGATCAGAAGACTCGATGTTCCGCTATTTCTCGCGAGTTTCGGCTGGATTCTGGGAACTTTTCTCGTCTTCCCCTTCAGCCTTCTTTGCCTTTCGGATTCCTGAAATTCCTGTTTCTCGAGAGTGTATAGATGCTCGTCTTCAGGCCGGAACTTCTTGTCGGTGTTGAGAGTGTCTTCCTAATGCTGGTGCGCTGTCTTCGGCATTTGCTCGCCCCTTTTCGCTGTATGTCCGATACTCATTACAGAAACCATGCCCAGTTGGCAGTTATCACTTGAGACGACAAAAAAGCGGCGCAGGCCGCTCGTGCTGGGTGCAGTTCATCGATCCCGATGATGGCTCACCGATACAATCGGTACCCGCCGCCCAGCCTGAATGTCACGCCATCCTCGCGTACTCCGTAGGCCTGCCCCGACAAATCGATCCTGTTCGACACTTCCGCCGTGAAACCAGCGAACATCGCCACACGATTGATATCCACTGCGATGACAGTGGTGTCCGCAAACCCCTGCGCATTGTCGAACCCGACCTGAAACTTCGGACGCAGAAAGTTTCCGCCTGCTCCGACGTAGAACGCGAGCCGGCCATCCCAGGCCGCGGTGCTCACTATTCCCTCGGCTCCAGCCATGCGCGGCTTGAATGTGTCGAGTGATGGGCTGCTGCCATAACATGCCTGCATCGGATCGGCCAGCTGAAGCGCTTGTTCCGGACAGGTGATCGATCCTTTCACCTCACCCGCCGTGCCGTGGACGCGCAGCATCAAGGTGGTCGCGTCTCCGGTAGACGCCATGCGCAGTCGCTTCGTCCACGACAGCGCTACGCTCGCCAGATTCGCTTCGGCATCGTGGAAGTCCACGGGAGGCAGATAGCTTGCCTCGAGTGCAAAGCCACGGGGCAGAGTGAGCGTCAGCCTCGGCCGCACAAAAAATGAAGCCAGTCGGGTGTGCTCGGTTTTTCTGATGAAGCAGAAGCTCGACTGTTGAATCGATGAATCCGGATCGGGGACGAAGCCGAGCTCGCCCCCAAGGCGGAGCGTCCACGGTCGGGAATGCTCGGGTGCACCCGCCGGAGAAAACGCGACAGGTCCGGAGTAGAATGCGAGGAGCTTCGCCTCGTTGCTGCTTTTGGGGACGCGACATTCGCCGGGGACGCTGGTCGCCGGTCCCAGTGCGCTGACTGCGGCGACCATCACACCCCACAGCACTTATTTCTTCCGAAGCTTGTCCACGGCTCGGTCGAGCATTTCCTGCACCCGAAGATATTCTGCGTTGATCGATTTCATCGCATCAGGCATTTCCGCTTCTGCCTTCTTGATCGCGTCGGAGAGCCTTCCCATCGCTTTTGTCAGGCCTTCTTCCAGCTGCTCCCAGCCTTTCTTCAATCCGTCTTCCATTGCTGCCTCCGGCGCTCCGGGATTTCCCGAATTAGACGCTCATTTTTCGGTGGAATGAGGGTCGGCAATGCATAAATTGCATCGCATGACAACCATGACCATGACCCTGCCCTCGGTGAACACAATGTACCGAGCGCTCACGGAGCGTGATAGCACGTACGATGGCGTCTTCTTCGCTGCTATTCGCACCACCGGCGTATTCTGCCGCCCAACGTGCGTTGCGAAGAAGCCGCGTCCCCAGAACGTCGAGTTCTATCCTTCAATCGGCGATGCCGTATCCGCGGGTTATCGTCCGTGCAAGCGCTGTCGGCCGATGGAACCAGCCGGCAAGCCGCCGGCGTGGCTCGAGCAGCTCCTGGCGCGCGTCGAAGCTGAGCCGACACGACGCTGGAAAGACGAGGATCTGCGTCGCGCCGACCTTGACCCCGGTCGCGTGCGGCGCTGGTTCCTGCGCCACCACGGCATCACCTTCCACGCCTACCAGCGGGCAAGACGGCTTGGCCTCGCCCTCGGCCATATTCGTCACGGCGAAAAATGGGAGGGAGTCGGATATACGCACGGGTTCGACTCGGCGAGTGGCTTTCGTGAGGCCTTTACGCGCGCGTTCGATCGGACGCCGCCGCGCGGCAATACGTTGGCGACGCTTGTTGTCGCCCGCCTGCTCACTCCCCTCGGGCCGATGATTGCGGGCGCCACGTCGGAAGGTATTTGTCTCCTCGAGTTTTCAGACCGACGCATGCTGGAGACACAAATCGGGCGTCTTGAAAAACGATTCGACTGCGCCGTTGTTCCCGGCGAGCACCAGCACATCAGCCGGCTCGAGAAGGAGCTCGAGCTCTATTTCTCGGGGAAGCTTCGCGATTTCACTGTGCCTCTCGTTCTTCGCGGAACGCTGTTTCAGGTTGCCGCATGGCAGCGCCTTCAGCGAATTCCCTATGGGGAGACGATCAGCTACGAGCAACAGGCCCGCGAAATTGGACGGGCCGGGGCACAGCGCGCGATAGGCAGGGCAAACGGCGATAACAGAATCGCGATCGTCGTTCCGTGCCACCGTGTTGTGAAACAGAACGGCGAGCTGTGCGGCTACGGTGGCGGGCTCTGGCGGAAGAAATTTCTGCTCGATCTGGAGCGCGGGAAAGCTGGGAGCACCGTTGCGAGGGAAGCGACGACGAAGCACACGAAGTACACGGAGTAGCTACAGCCCATCCCGCCTGATCGGTCACCGTCTCTTGACATAGTATGCGCCGGACTGTAAACGTTTACACTCGGTTCGCCAGGAGACGCCTACGGATCGCGATCGCGAAAGCCATAATGGCAATGGATCACCTCCGGCTGCGGGGACCATGGTCACGATCAGGGATGTTGCTCGTGAAGCCAACGTCTCAGTGGCAACGGTCTCGCGTGTCTTCAACGGAGGTGGACCCGTCCGCGAAGAAACGCGACAGCGGATCCACGACATTGCAACTGCCCTCCGCTACGTACCCCACGGCGGCGCCCGCAGCCTCATCACCAGCAAGACCAGCACGATCGGCGTCCTCCTCCCCGACCTCTACGGCGAGTTCTTCTCAGAGGTCATTCGCGGAATCGACCTCGCCGCGCGGCGAAGCGGCTACCACCTCATCCTTTCCAGCTCTCACAGCGACAGAGGCCAGTTCGAAGGAGCGATGCGCGCCATGCGCGGCCGCGTCGACGGTGTGATCATCATGTCGCCCGACATCGATGCCCAGGCGCTGATGGCGAATCTTCCCGACAGTCAGCCGGTCGTTCTACTGAACTGCGCTCTCCGCGGTGCCGCCTTCGACTGCGTGAACATCGACAATACGCGCGGCGCCCGCGCCATCGTGCGACACCTCGTGTCTCACGGCCATAAACGCATTGCGCTCATCGCGGGCGCACCACGCAATGTCGATGGCCATGAGCGCCATCTCGGCTATCGCGCTGCTCTTCGCGATGCGTTGATCGATAGAAACAGTCGCTGGGAAACGCCCGGCAACTTTACCGAAGACTCCGGCTTCGAGGCGATGCGCACGCTCCTCAAGCTCCGCGCACGTCCAACCGCAGTCTTCGCGGCGAACGATTCAATGGCGATAGGCGCGCTGAGCGCGCTCCGCGATGCTGGCGTGCACGTCCCGGATGAAGTTGCCGTCGCCGGCTTCGACGATATCCCGATCGCGCGTCACGTCAACCCACCCCTCACCTCAGTACACGTGCCGATCGCTGAGCTCGGCGAGCGCGCTACCGAAAAGCTCATCGGCGCACTGGGCAACAAGAGCCGATATGTCCGCCGCAACGACGTGCTTGGCACAACCCTCGTGATTCGCTCATCATGCGGGCCAGCTGGCCATGCATAGCACGCATCACCACACCGCAGTCGATTCACACCAACAGGAGACGTAAATGGCTACGAACAAGTTGACGCTCAAACATTTCTCTCGAGTCTTCGGCATGACGCTCGCCTTGGTGTCTATTGCTGCGGCCAACCTTCTCGCCCAGACATCGACCGGAACCGTCCAGGGAACGGTTACAAGCGGAGGCGTTCCTGTTGCGAGTGCTCAAATCATCGCCCGGAATGTCCAAAGCGGCGTTCAGCGAACCACCCTTAGCCGTGACCAGGGCAATTATGTCCTTCCTGGGCTCATTCCGGGAACGTACGACGTCACGGTTCGGCGAATCGGCAGCTCACCCATGACGCGGCGTGTGCTCGTCCAGATCGGCGCAACAAAAGTAGAAGACTTCCCGCTCACTGAGCAGGTCGCTCAGCTGACCGAAGTCCTCATATCCGCGGCGTCGGCTACCGAGACACGAACCTCCGAAGTAGCAACCAACATCACGCCTGCGCAGATCCAGAAATTGCCGACTCCAAGTCGTAATTTTCTCGACCTTGCTCAGCTTTCGCCGGGCGTGACCGTCACGGAAGATCGCGTCGACGGTAATTCAAGAACTATTTCGGCTGGTGGCCAGGCACCGTCGAGTGTCAATCTCTTTATCGACGGAACAAGCTTCAAAAATGATTTGACTCAGGGCGGAATTGCCGGACAGGACGCCAGTCGCGGCAATCCATTCCCCAGGAATGCAGTTGACCAGTACCGCGTTATCGGTCAGAACTTCAAAGCCGAATACCAGAAAGCATCAAGCGCGGTAATTACGGCAACGACCAAATCGGGTGGTAACGAGTGGCGCGGCAACGCCCTTTTCGGCTTTCAGAACAAGTCGATGGTAGCGAAGGATTCGTTTCAGCGCGCCGATAAGAACTTCACCAAACCCGACTACAAGCGGACCCTTGCTGCGTTGAGCTTTGGCGGACCGATCGTGAAGGACAGGATGCACGTCTTTGGCTCGTACGAAGGGAACTATCAGAACCGCAATGCGACCGTCAACATCCCCTCTCCCCCGTCAGGCTTTCCGGCCCTCGACACCGTAAACCTGACGCAGTACAACGGAAGCTTCGTGGTGCCATTCCGCGAAACGCTTCTGTTCGGAAAGCTGAGCAGCCAGATCAGCGATAAGTCTTCGGCGGAGCTGAGCTTCAGTCACCGCAACGAGACGGACATTGCTGACGTTGGAGGCGATCGCGCGTTCACATATGCAAGCAATAACCACAATTACAACACGGTGGTACAACTGAAGCACAGCTACTTCACGGGCCCCTGGCTCAATGAAGCTTTGGCGAGCTACACCAGGTTTCATCGCGGGTTCAGCCCTAACACGCCAGGTACGGCTCACCGCGATTATTTCTATCCCGGTGGTAACTGCTGTGCTCATATTGGTAGCAACGTAAGTACTCAGGAATTCATCCAGAAAGGCCCGAACTTCCGCGACGATGTCACCTACACAGGCTTTCAGCTGGGAGGAGAGCATGTGATCAAGGGCGGCGTGAGCCTGAACTTCCCGACATACGACATCGACAAGGACAATGATGGTACGCCGAAGTTCCAATATCAGGATGTCCGGGATCAGGGTTTCGGTCCCCGCGTTTACAATTACGCGTCGCCATTTTCCCTGCAGTACGGGACGGGCGACCCGCTCCTCAATCTGAGTAACAAGCAGATCGGCTTGTACATCCAGGACGACTGGAGTCCCATGAAGCGGTTGACCCTCAATCTTGGCATTCGCTGGGACTATGAGACGAACATGCTGAACACGGACCAGGTGACTCAGCAAGCTGGTGCTGATACGGTGAGACGCTACGGCTCTAATCTCGTTGTTCCGCTCGATCTCGACCGCTATATCGCGACGGGTGACAATCGGAAGCCGTACAAGAAAGCGTTCCAGCCGCGACTGGGCTTTTCATATTCGGTCGACGAAGCAGAACGTACCACTGTCTTCGGCGGCTGGGGTCTGTATTACGATCGAATTCCCTTCGACGTAGCCATCGACGAAAAGCAGAAGATTTCGCATCCGACGTTCAATGTGAGATTCGCTCCCAAGGGGCAGGCTCCAATCGGTAGCGAAGTGGCGTGGAACGATGCTTATCTCACCGCCGACAAGGCCACTCTGGACGCGCTGGCTCACACGTCCGGAAGACCGGAGCTCTGGTTGATCGACAACGAGTTCAAGGTTCCTCACTCCACGCAGTGGAGCCTGGGCCTTCGGCAGCAGCTGCCGGGCGGGGTTTTCGGGTCTCTCACATACGCGAATCAGCACGCGGAGGATTTGTTCACCTTGGGCGTCGCACACGGTGCACTCAATCCGAACGGTACCTGCTGCAACTTCCCGTTCGATTGGGGGGCGCATGGCTACACGGGAATCGTTTATTCCTCGAACGAGGCCGAAACGTGGTACCAGTCAGTGCAGGCGCGACTCGATCGAGCTTACAGCCGTCCATCTCTCGATCAGTTTGGCTGGGGCGCGGGCATCGCGTACACCTACGCAGAACGCGAGCTCAAAGGCGTAGATCAGCTTGGAGAGACGTTTGCATTCCCCAACGCTCCTGCAATTCCGCGACATCCTGCCAACGACGAGAAACATCGCGTTGTTGCAAACTGGATCACGGATATTCCCCAGCTCTTTGGCATCCAATGGTCCGGGCTGTTGACACTGGGAGGCAAGGTGAGATTCGATGTGGGATGCAACCGCTTCTGCGGTCTTGCAGACCAGCAGACGAATAACCCGCGCATTCCGGGCGGATTTACCGCTCCCGGCACTTTCCCGTACCAGAACCTCGACATGCGGCTGCGAAAGGATTTCCCGCGCTTCGGTTCGAGCGCTACCGCCCTTGGAATTACTCTCGACGTATTCAATGCACTGAATCATGACAACCTCGGCTGCTACCGCGTCGGCAATCCGAAAGACACAAACTTCGGAACAGCCGGCTGCACCGTCAGTGATGCACGCAGGTATCAGCTGGGCGCGGAGCTCGACTTCTAATCACGTTCACGCACGGGGCGCCGATCAGGTGCCCCGTGGCCACCTTTCTGCGGAGTGAGACTGCGGTCGCCTGACAGGGCGCCGCAGTCTTTGCTTCGCTCTCCGAAAACCATGCGTCTCCGAACTGCTTTTGCCTGTGCACTTCTCCCGCCGGTGTTCCTCCTCTCCGCATGCTCGTGGAATGCAACAATCACCGGACCTCTGGCGCCTGTCCAGCTCACAACTCGGCAGGCTGCTTTCCTCGATACACTCGAGCAGCGGACTTTCAACTGGTACTGGGAGCGCAGCAATTCACGCACTGGACTCACACCTGATCGCTGGCCAACCAAAAGCTTCTCGAGTGTTGCTGCAATCGGCTTCGCTCTTACCGCGTATCCGATTGGAATCGAGCGTGGTTATATCACGCGGGCGGCCGGCGCCGAGCGAGTTCTCAATACGCTGAGGTTCATGTACAACGCCCCCCAGGGTCCACAGGCGAGCGGCGTCACGGGTTACAAGGGATTCTTCTACCATTTCCTCGACATGGAAACGGGGCACCGCTTCGAGACAGTGGAGCTCTCTACCATAGATACATCCCTGCTCCTCGCCGGCGTTCTCTTCTGTCAGTCCTACTTCACCAACCCAGACGCGGCCGAGTCTGCAATCCGCGCCTATGCAGATTCGCTTTATCTGCGCGTGGATTGGCAATGGATTCGTCCCAAAGCGCCGTTCGTGAGCATGGGATGGCACCCGGAAAAAGGATTCATCGACTACGACTGGCATGGCTTGAACGAGGGGATAATCCTCAACATCCTCGCCCTCGGCTCTCCTACTCATCCAATCGAGCCCGCCGCGTGGACGGCATACACGAGCACGTACAAGTGGGCTGACTTCTACGGATTCCAGCATGTGAACTTCGCCCCGGTCTTCGGACACCAGTACTCGCACATCTGGATCGACTTCCGTGGTATCAAGGACGAGTACATGCGCGGCAAGGGAATCGACTACTTCGAGAATTCCCGGCGCGCGACCTACTCACAGCGCGCATACGCCATCGCAAACCCCGACGGATGGAAAGATTACGGACCAGACATCTGGGGGCTCTCCGCGTACGACGGGCCCCACGATACGACGATCGTCATCCTCGGGAAGCCGAGAAAGTTTTTTACCTACGCTGCGCGCGGTGCGGCTGCCGGCGAGATTCGCGACGACGGAACACTCGGGCCAACGGCGGCTGGTGGGTCCATTGCGTTCACACCTGAAGTCGCCATTCCCGCACTCATCAGAATGAGAGAGAAATACGGCGACGATCTGTTTGCGGCGTACGGCTTCCTGGACTCGTTCAATCCGACGTTCGATGTTGACATCAAGCCGCATCACGGCAAAGTCGTCCGCGGCATCGGATGGTTCGATACCGATTACCTGGGAATTGATCAGGGGCCGATTATCGCGATGATCGAGAACTACCGCTCTCAACTCGTTTGGAAAACCATGCGCAAAAATCCCTACATCGTGAGCGGGCTCAGGAAAGCCGGGTTCAGCGGCGGGTGGCTTGAGCAGTAGTTCTTTGCTTCGCTCTATTCGCGTTAAACTCGCGATCGCTTCACTCCCCTGTCTCGTAATCGCGGCCGCGGCATGCTCGCCCGCATCTGACCGCGAGTCGAAGCTTCGGTTGTGGGCAATGGGCCGCGAAGGAGAAGTAGTCTCCGAGCTCATACCTGCCTTCGAGAAAGAGCACCCCGGAATCAAGGTCGAGGTTCAGCAGATCCCCTGGTCGGCCGCACACGAAAAGCTGCTCACCGCGTTCGTCGGTGACGCCACGCCGGACATCGCGATGCTCGGCAACACATGGGTTCCGGAATTCGTCGCGCTCGACGCGCTCGAGCCACTCGATTCGCTCGTGGCCAGGTCCACCGATGTCGTACGCAGCGATTACTTCCCCGGCATCTGGAGCACCAACGTCGTCGACGGCGCGACGTATGGCATTCCGTGGTACGTCGACACCCAGGTGATTTTCTACCGGTCCGATCTGCTCGCGAAGGCCGGGTACAGCCAGATGCCATCTACCTGGGCCGATTGGCGGCAGGCAATGCAGAAGATCAAGTCACAGATGTCTGCACGACAGTACCCGCTTCTGATTCCCATCACGGAGTGGCGGCCCCCTGTCATTCTGGGCGTGCAGGCCGGATCACCGCTGCTCCGGGACAATGGTCGTCGCGGCGCGTTTCACGAGCCGCAGTTTCGCTCGGCGTTCGATTTTTACGCGGGACTTTTTCATGATGGGCTCGCACCGGCATTCAGCGCAAGCGAGATCTCGAACCTTTATCAGGAGTTCGAGCGCGGAAACATTGCGATGTATATCAGTGGGCCGTGGCAGATCGGCGAGTTCACCAACCGGCTTCCAAAAGAGATGCAGGACAAATGGATGACCGCTCCGCTGCCGGGTATGAACGGCCCTGGAGTTTCACTCGCCGGCGGAGCCAGTCTATCGCTGTACCGTAGATCGACTCACAAGCGCGAAGCCTGGCTGCTGATGGAATATCTGTCGCGCCCGGACGTCCAGCTGCGCTTTTACAAGCTGACTGGCGATCTCCCTGCGCGTCGGGAAGCATGGCGTGACACTTCGCTCGCCAGCAATCGGTACGCCCAAGCATTTCGCGAGCAGCTCGACCGCGTCGTCCCCACCCCGAAGGTTCCCGAGTGGGAGCAGATAGCAACAAAGGTCTTCGAGTACGGAGAGAAGGCCATCCGCGGACGAATGACCGTCGAGCAGGCGCTCGTTGCGCTCGACCGTGACGTCGACGCACTTCTCGAGAAAAGGCGTTGGCTCATGAGCCGACGCAAGCTCGCCACCCGGTAATGGCCCGGCTCAGCATACCGTCCGAAGCCAACACGGCCGCATGGTTTTTCCTGGCACCCGCACTCCTCCTGATCGGCGTCTTCTTCTTCCTCCCCGTCGCCGCGTCATTGGTCCTCAGCGTCACGGACTTCGATCTCTACGGAATTGCGGACCCCGGTAACACACGCTTTGTGGGCCTTCAGAACTATTCGAAGCTCCTGCAGACGCCGGATTTCTGGGCCGCGCTGAGAAACACATTCTACTTCGCCTTCGTCGGCGGCCCGCTCACCATAGCCGTCGCGCTCGGCGCCGCGCTTCTGCTGAGCTCGAAGCTGGTTCGCTTCAAGGGTTTCTTTCGGACGATCTACTTCACGCCCTTCGTAACGACGCTGGTCGCGGTCGCGATCGTCTGGCGCTACCTGTATCACACCCGTTACGGCCTGATCAACTACGGGCTCTCCTACGTCGGCATCGGTCCAATCGACTGGCTCGGCGATCCTGACTGGGCGATGCCCGCGATAATCCTCATGGCTGTGTGGAAGAGCTTCGGCTACAACATGCTGATCTTCATCGCCGGCCTTCAAAGCATTCCGGAAGAACTGTACGACGCGGCGGAGATCGACGGCGCCGGTCCGATTCGCCGCTTCTTCAGCATCACTCTGCCGATGCTCATGCCCACGCTGGTGTTCGTCTCGGTCGTCACGATGATCGGATACTTCCAGCTGTTCGCCGAGCCTTACGTCATGACGCAGGGTGGACCTTTGAGGAGCACGACGAGCGTCGTACTCCTCATGTATGAGGAAGGCTTCCGGTGGTGGCGAATGGGATACGCTGCGGCAATCGCATTCGTTCTCTTCGTCGTGATACTGATCGCCACGCTTCTCCAGTTCCGGCTTCAGAAGGAGCGTGCATGAGCTCTCGTGAGAGCGTCATGGACTCGGCTCGCCAGCGCGAGCGTATCACTCGCGTTTTGCTCTACACTCTCCTCGTGATCGGTGCCGTGCTCGCGCTTCTGCCGATGGTATGGATGGTCTCGGCGTCGCTCATGCCTTCGGGCGAAGCGAGCTCCTTTCCTCCGCATTTCTTCCCGAGCAGACCAACGCTCGAGCACTACACCGATCTCTTCACGCGCCTGAACCTCGGCAGGTATCTCCTCAACAGCGCCTTCGTGGCTCTGGTCGTCACGTCCGCGTCGCTCATCATCAACGCTATGGCGGGATACGCGTTCGCGAAGCTCCGTTTCCGAGGGCGTGACCGGCTCTTTCGTGCCCTCTCGACAGGCCTCGTTCTACCCGTTCAAGTGGCAATGCTGCCGCTCTTTCTGCTCCTGAAGAATATGGGGCTGATCAACACCTACTGGGGTGTGATCATCCCCGGGCTTGCCAGCATCTTCGGCATCTTCCTCGTCCGTCAGTACGCGCTCGCCATCCCGGACGAGATGCTGGATGCCGCACGTGTGGACGGGGCTTCGGAGTTCCGGATCTTCTGGTCCATCGTTGTTCCCGGAATCATGCCGATTCTGGCAACGCTTTCGATCTGGACGTTCCTCGCCACCTGGAACGACTTCATGTGGCCGCTCATCGTACTGAGCGATGCTTCGCACTACACACTGCCAGTCGCTCTCGCCAACCTCTCCGGCGAGCATGTGCAGGACATCGAGCTGATGATGGCGGGTTCGGTGCTGACCGTCATCCCGGTAATGCTCGTTTTTCTGTTCCTGCAGCGGTACTACATCCAGGGCGTGATGGCGGGAAGCGTCAAGGGATGACGCTTCATAGCGGGTCAATCGTCTATGGCTGCTCCATTCGTTCGAACGACCTTGGAGTAGTATTTCCCGCTCGACTTGATCGTCCGTTGCTGCGTGTCGTAGTTCACGTGTACGATCCCGAAGCGGCGCGAGTATCCGTGACTCCACTCAAAATTGTCGAGAAGCGACCACACATAATAGCCGCACAGCCGTACCCCCTGGCGTATTGCTTCCCGTGCCGCATTCAAATGGTCACGCAGGTAGGCGACTCTCAGCGGATCGTTGACTCGTCCGTCGACCGGCGCCGGCGGATCATAAAACGCAGCCCCGTTCTCAGTGACATAGAGGGGAATGTCGCCGTAGCGCTCCGTCACCCACAGCAGCACGCGCGTGAGCGCCGGCGCATGCACCTCCCAGCCGGTCTCAGTGTGAACGCTCTCGATTTGTGGAACGCCACCAGCGTGCACCGGTGGCCTCTCCACATCGTACCGGCAGACGCTCCGCGTGTAGTAGTTGACGCCAAGGAAATCGAGCGGCTGCGCGATGGATTTCATGTCGTCTTCCGGAAAATCGGGCCACGCCTCACCGAATATCTCCCTCATCTCGTCGGGATATCGCCCGAAGAACACCGGGTCGAGATACTGCCGGTTCCAATAGGCATCCGAACGATTCGTCGCCGCGATGTCCTCGGGTCGATCAGAGGCCGCGTACTTCGGCTCGAGGTTTACAACGAGACCGATCCGTCCTTCCTTCGACGCGTCCGACGCGCGAAACGCCTCCACCGCTGCTCCATGCGTTCGCAGCAGATTGTGCGACACAATCGGCGCCTCGAACAGATTCCGGTGACCGGGAGCGAGCTTGCCATAGAGATATCCTCCATCGCTCACCACCCATGGCTCGTTTATCGTGCTCCACATCGGAATCCGATCACCGAGAGCTTCGAACATGATCGTCGCGTAGTCGCTGAACCAGCCAGCCACGTCGCGATTCAGCCAGCCGCCGCGATCATCCAATGCCGCCGGCAGGTCCCAGTGATAAAGCGTGGCGTTGGGCTTGATGCCGCGCGTAACAAGCGCATCGACGAGACGCGAATAGAAATCGATTCCTTTCTTATTCACTCGCCCGAATCCGTCCGGAAGTATCCGGCTCCACGAGATGCTGAATCTGTAGGCTTTGAGACCCAAATCGGCCATCAGCGCGACGTCGGCTTTGTAACGGCGATAGTGGTCGCAGGCGAAGTCGCCGGTGTCTCCGTTTTCAGTCAGCCCCGGTGTATGGGAGAAACGGTGCCAGATGCTGGGTCCCGCTCCATCGGCGAGCGGCGATCCTTCGATTTGATACGCCGACGTCGCCGCGCCCCACAGAAAATCATCCGGAAATCGGGGCGAATCACTCATTTTGGAGCCGAGGCAACATGGCGCGCGTGAAGCTCGAAGGCATTCGCAAAATGTATCAGGACTCGGTTGTCGCCGTGCACGGTGTAGACCTCGATGTCGCCGACGGTGAATTCGTAGTTCTCGTCGGCCCGTCCGGGTGTGGCAAGAGCACCACTCTCCGGATGATCGCGGGCCTCGAGTCGATCACCGCCGGTAAGCTCCTCATCGGTGATCGGGTGGTGAACGACGTTCCGCCGAAAAACCGTGACATCGCCATGGTCTTCCAGAGCTACGCCCTGTATCCACACATGACCGTGCGTGAAAATCTCGCGTTCGCCCTCAAGCTTCGCAGGAACTCGAAGTCGGAGATCGAGAAGCGCGTACAGCAGGCCGCTTCGATACTAGGCATCCAGGACTTTCTCGACCGCACTCCTCGTCAGCTTTCCGGAGGTCAGCGTCAGCGGGTCGCGCTCGGGCGCGCGATCGTCCGCCAACCGCAGGTATTCCTTTTCGACGAGCCGCTGTCCAATCTCGACGCTCAGCTCCGCGTTCAGATGCGCCGTGAGATTGCCCGGCTGCACCAGGAGCTGGATGCCACAATGATCTACGTCACGCACGACCAGGTTGAAGCAATGACGCTCGGCGACAGGATCGTCGTGATGAACAAGGGGCACGTCCAGCAGATCGACACACCGATGAATCTCTACGACCATCCACGCAACAGGTTCGTCGCCGGATTCATCGGCAGCCCGGCGATGAATTTCGTCGATGGTAGAATCGCTGTCGGTGATGCACTTCAGTTCGTCGCAGCAGACGATGCGTTTACGTTTACGATTCCACCGTTGCTTGCGGAGCGGATCGATGGACTGGAGGCTCGCGAGCTGACGCTCGGAATCCGACCCGAGGATGTCTCCGTCACAATGGAGACAGGTCCAACGATCTTTGCGGGAGAATCAACGATCGTTCATCCACCCGTCACGGCGCCGGCAACGCTGGATCTTGTCGAGGCGCTTGGCAACGAGGTGTTTGTCTACGCCAGTATCGGCCCGTATGTGATCACCTCGCGGGTAGCTCCACAGCCGTTGCCGAAGCTGGGGCAGCCGATAACACTCGCCTTCGACCTGGCAAAAGCACATTTGTTCGACCGCGAAGGCGGAGACCGCGTAGGCACGCTCACATCTCCATGATCATGCGCACATCGGGATCGATCGATGCCGCCGCGGTTCGCCGCGTCATCCACGACACCGCAAAGAACGTGAGAAATGACAGCACCAGTGCGACCGCGGACGCCGTTACTCCTGATGGGAACGTGAATGCCTTGAAATAGGCGGCAGTTTCGAGGGACAGCGTTACCACGAGCCCCATCACGATCGAGGTCATGGCTCCCATGCGGGTTGCGCCTTCCCAGTTGAGACCGACTGCCAGTGCCGGCACCAGTGTGGATGCGAACAATCCCCACCCGAAAATTCCAAGGAATGCGACCATGGATCCCGAGTGCTGGGCGATCAACGATGCCGCTATGGCAATCACAACCGTCGCCGCGCGTCCCCATGCCAGCTCGTTCCTGAGCCGCCGGCCAAATGCAATCGGCAGGTCGTGGGTGACGACCGCAGCGCCGATATTGATGAACGAATTGACCGTGCTCATTGTCGCCGCCGCTACTCCCGAAAACACGAGGGCAGCGAGCAGCAATGGCGTCGCGTTCAGAAGAAGGCTTGGCGTCGCCTGGTCCGGCGCCGATAATGCAGCCATCTTGCCGCTCGTGACAAATGCTTTCACACCGACCCCGACGCTGAAATAGAGCAGCAGCACAAGAACGAGTCCGAGGGTCTTGAGCAGCGGATACCATTTCAGCTGTAACGGATCGCGCAACATGTAGTACTTGTGGACTCCCTGCGGCTGCCCGAGAGAGCCCATCGCGAACACGAAGAAGAACGAAAGTGCCGCGACCGGTGTGAGCTTGCCCCAGGGTGAGAGAAACGTTGGATCGGACGTGAGAATCGTTCGCGAGATTTCTCCCATCCCTCCGCCGAAATCCAGAATGAACAGGAAGACGAGCACCGAAGCCAGCGCCATCAGCGTTCCCTGAAACACATCGTTGTAGATCCCCGCCAGAATTCCTCCGGCAACGGAGTACGCGAGAGTTACACTCATTCCGAGCCAGATGCCCCATCCGAGGCCTACCCCGAAGATCGCGTTGATCACCACACCCATGGCAAGAGCATTAGTGGCCATGTAGCCGACAATTCCAATGAGAATTGCAACTCCCGAAAGTCCCTGCGCCCCCTTGGATCGGTAACGCGCGCCAATCGCGTCGGGGACGGTCAACAGTCCGCGCGCTTCGCCAAGCAATCGCATCCGCTTCGCCAGAACCCAGGCTCCCATGACGTTCGTAACCGAGGCCGGAAGGACGATGAACATCGCTCCGAGCCCGACAGCGTACATCAGTCCGGGGCCGCCGATGAAAGCAAATCCTGAGACCGAGGTCGACACGGATGCCACTGTCAAAGCGATCAGGCCAATCCCCTGCCCAGCCACGAAAAAATCGCTTGCCGTCTTCGTTCGCCGCGATGCCCAGATGCTGATGCCGATAATTACGGCAAAGTAGGCTATGCCAACAGCAATCACCTGCGGTTGTGCGATTTTCGGCAGCGCCGCCTGGAGAAGAGCGAACGCAATCATTTCAGGATCGTCCGGCGCCGGATGCGCTTACCACCTCGTTGGTGCCCGACGCGCTTTTGGCGCTTGCCCTGTCCGCAGTCGCTGCTGCAGCCGCATAGAGCTGGCCGAGTTGTCTCACCTTCTCCACATCCTCTGCGGCTAGAGTCTGCGTCTCGAATGTCAGCGCATACGCTACCGGCAACACAACCACCGGCATCAAGCCAATGCCGTAAATGATGAGTGCAGCTCGCGCAGGGAGACCCAGCCAGAGAGTGCTTCCAGGCCCTTCATTCGCCGGTAGGCCCAATGCCAGACAGAAGCCGACTGTCAGCGTCACGATCACGAATGCGAAGGGAATCGCGAGACGGCCGACTCCGCCCCGCTCTCGCGCTGCGCCGAGCACCATGATTCCGCCGAGTGCACCCGGAATTCCGAGCGCAAGAAGCCACGGCGCCCAGCCTGGCGCTCCATCCGGCATGAACGCGGACCCATACGCTACAGCAATCGCGCAGGTCGCCAGAATGATTATCAGACGGGCAATTCTCTTCGTCGCGTTGTCCCGGAGCCACACTGAGGATCTCACGCGCCGTTAACCCAGCGGACAACCCGAGGCCCGCAACGGGCAACCACAACTGGTACGGGTACGGTTACCAGGTCACGGGCAGCGGGTAGCGGCTGACAGGTCAGTTCAGTCGCCCATGCTAATGCCCATCTCCCGCGCCGTTTGCACAACATCGTGCTCGGGATCTACCCGCTTGAGATCCTTCAGCACCTCGGTCAATGGCACCGTCACAATGTGGGGGGACTGAAGCGCGACCATCTCACCCCACGCCTCGTTCTCGACCGCGCGCACCGCTGCCGCCCCAAACCGCGTCGCCAGCAGTCGATCGTACCCCGTAGGAACTCCGCCACGCTGCAGGTGCCCTAGCACCAGCGACCGGCATTCCTTGTCAGTCCGGTCGTGAATCTCCTGCATCAGCCGCTCGGCCACCGCCCGTGAGCGCCAGCCATGCCGTCTCTCCCCGATCGGCGGCTCCTCGACGGCTGTCCGATCCTTCGATACTGCTCCTTCGGCAACCACGACAATCGAGAAGAAGCGGCCGGCCCTGTCACGCGACGTGATCTTCTCGCACACTTTCCCGATATCGTAGGGAATCTCGGGAATCAGAATTACGTCGGCTGATGCCGCGACTCCCGAATGGAGAGCGATGAATCCTGCGTCACGGCCCATCACCTCGATCACCATCACGCGATCGTGGCTCTCCGCGGTAGTGTGAAGCTTGTCGATCGCCTCGATTGCCGTGTTGACCGCCGTGTCGAACCCGAATGTCGTGATCGTGCAGCACACGTCGTTGTCGATCGTCTTGGGCACAGCGACGATTTTCATCCCCTTTTCCACGAGCTCCTGAGCGATCGTGAGCGTGCCGTCTCCGCCGATTGCGATGAGCGCATCGATGCCGTGTTTCCTGGCGTTCTCGATCACATCGTCGGACCTGTCGACCTCCGTGTAGCTCCCGTCGGGACCCCGGACGCGTAGATGAAACGGATTTCCGCGATTCGTGGTCCGCAGAATCGTCCCGCCCATGTGGCCGATTCCCCGAACGGACTCACGCGTTAATGGCTCGACCTCGCCGTCTTCCAGAAGACCATTGAACCCGTGCTTGATCCCGAGTACCTCCCAACCCCGGTCGCTCGCCGCCAGGACAGCTGCACGAATAACCGCGTTGAGACCAGGCGCGTCGCCACCGCCAGTTAGCAGTCCTATGCGCATTCGATGATCAAAGGATGCTTCATGCTCCACCTTTCGGCGTTTTCTCCGACTCGAACCGGATTTGCGGAAGAGCCTCGGACGGATTCGGCGATCCCAGCGTGGCCGACTTGGGGGCAGGAGGCAATCCGGCTCCCTCCGGCGTCGGCGCGGCTACCGAATCGTCGGCGCGCCGGAAAAACGCGCTCAGCATCTCGATCGGCAGCGGAAAGATCGTCGTTGAGTTGTTCTCGGCCGCGATTTCCGTCACCGTCTGGAGGTAGCGCAGCTGCAGTGATGCGGGCTGGCTCGCGAGCATGCGCGCCGCCTGGGCGAGAGTCTCCGAGGCCTGCAGCTCCCCCTGGGCATTGATCACCTTTGCGCGGCGCTCGCGCTCTGCCTCGGCCTGCTTCGCAATGGCACGGCGCATTCCCTCGGGGAGCAGCACGTCCTTGACTTCCACGGCCGAGATCTCGATACCCCAGAAATCCGTGCGCTCATCGAGGATCTGCCTGAGCAGATCGTTCACCTTGCGGCGGTCCTGGAGTAGCTCGTCAAGCTCCACTTGGCCGAGCACCGAAAGCAGCGTCGTCTGGGCCAGCTGCCCGGTGGCGTAGATGTAGTCCTGAATCTCTATGATCGCGAGCATCGGATCGGCCACGCGAAAATAGAGAACCGCGTTGACCTTAGCCGAGATGTTGTCGCGGGTGATGACATCCTGAGCCGGAATGTCGACGGCGACAACACGCAGGGATACTCGCTTCATCCGCGCGAAGCCCAGGGGAACGAAGGAGACACCCGGCCCTTTCGTGTCCACATATCTGCCGAGGAAGAACATCACCCCCCGCTCGTACTGGTTGAGCACACGGAGGCTGGAGAGGATATAACCGGCAATTACCCCAAGCGGGATCAGAAAGAATTCCATAGCCGACGACCTGTGGCGAGAGAATGGCCAGGGGCAGAATCGAACTGCCGACACGCGGATTTTCAGAGCCCGATAATGACCTTGCGTAGCGTAGTTCCAGTTGCATGGAGTTCGTGCTAACGCCGTGATCTATAACGGTTTCCAAGGCTCCCGAGTTTCCGTTAGTTTCGTTTCTTCGTCGTTGTTGTCCGAGGATTTTCTTGTTTTGAGGACTTTTTCAGGACCTTTTATCGGAGCGGCCTTCAGTGATATCTGATTCCGCCGTGCTTGAATGTAAGGTGATGTAGGGCCAGGAATCGACCGTCTCCGCAAGACGGGTCGAGCATTCTGTCATTGTCTGACTTGACCGCCCATTTCACAAGGGCACGCACGGGGTCCGCCGGCGTGAAATACGCACCAGTATTCTTTTGTTGCTCGCTCTGACGAATCTTTCTTACCGGAATCATGTTGAGCCGAAGTGCAAAAAAGTAGATGGACGATATCACGGAACTCGTCCAAAGATATGCTAGCCGGTAAGATCATGAGCTTCTTTCTGGCAAGTCTAGGCTCGCGTGGTTATGCGCGCCAGTTCCACTTCTCGCTTACGCGCTTCCTTTTCTCGTTCAGGTGAGGCTTCGTGGCTCGCGCGTTCGGAGATTCTCGCTGCGCATCTGACACAAGGTCGTCGTACGCTCTGATAAGTACACCGACAACGTCATGTGCTGCAAGCTGATCAAACCGCGTGCGCGCAAGCGGCCTCATTCACGTGCTTCGCAAACACTCTCCGCATCGACTAGGTCTGTCGATGCGCGTCCAATCGGTCTGTGTGTGGCGGCAAAGCGATCGTACCGGACAGGGGGGAGATGTGACACTGGCGTGCGCGATGCGGAACTCGGCTGCGGGGGCCGCAATACAGGGGGTGGACTGGTGCGCAAACGACTCAACATATCGGTAACGGCACGTTCTAGTTGAGCATCTCTTCCGGCCAAATAGGCCACGGGATCGAAGTCCACGTGGATGTTCGGTAGAACGCCCTGCCCCTCAATGATTGCTAGGGGCCTGCCGTTCTCTAGTGCCCACCCGAGGTAGTTCGGGATCATTATCGATCCACCATCAACCAGTGTGTGCCCACAACAGCCACCAATTACACCACCCTCTGTAGCCGAACCAACCACAGGGCCAAGCTTGTAATCTTTGAAACCGTAGCAAAACTCCTCGGCGTTCGATCCACTCGAGCCGTCGCAAAGAAGCGACTTAAGCCCACCAAAACCCCAGCTCTGACGAGTCCATGACTCTCCATAGCGAGGTTTGTGGAAAATGCGTGGTGGGTTTGCCAACTGTAAGAGGAACGATTCGGCGATTGAACCACCGCCGTTGTTACGCACGTCGAAAATGATTCCGCTTGCGTCGCGACTTGAGTAGTAGTACTTGCCGATCTGTTCCAGTCCCTCCCTCATCATGGTTGGAAGGTGCACATAAGTAATCCGCCCACCGCTACGTTTCTCGACGAATTTTCTGCGCGTTTCGGTCCATGCTGCATGGCGGAGCTTCGACTCGTCGCCGAGCGCTTTTACAACTATTTCCTGCGCGCCAACGTCGGTCGGAGCACTGTTGATGAGTAGCTTAACCTCACTATTCCCTTTCCCGACGAGATATTGATTTAGATCAGCGTTGGGCCGCGGCCTTTCTCCATCTATACCGACGATATAGGAACCGGGGTGCACACCAAGCCCCGGTGCTAAAAGGGGTGACCGCTGACGGGGGTCGAAAGGATCGCCCGAAAGGAGCCGAACAATCTTGAACGCCCCGACACCCGGAACAGCCCTGAAGTCGCCGCCGAGAAAACCCATAGGTTTTCCCACAGGAGGTGGTGTAATATCACCTCCTTGCACTCTTGCATGGCTGGTCCGCAACTCCGCGAGAAGATCCTGCAGGACGCGGGTAACATCTTCGCGCGTTGATAAAGCGGGAACTTGCGCAACATACTTTCGAACTACCCCGCCCCAGTCGAGCCCTCGCATACTTGGATCGTAGAAGTATCTCCGAATCGCGCGGCCGGCATCCTCAATTATCTGCCGCCACTCGGCC
Organism: Gemmatimonadaceae bacterium; assembly: GCA_035633115.1. Taxonomy (NCBI): domain Bacteria; kingdom Pseudomonadati; phylum Gemmatimonadota; class Gemmatimonadia; order Gemmatimonadales; family Gemmatimonadaceae; species Gemmatimonadaceae bacterium. Next base: position 39,580 of record DASQFN010000050.1, read on the forward strand.
TTTTGGTCGACAACGATGGTCGCTGAATCGAAGGACACTGCGATAACAGCGGAATCTCGCTTCTCCTTCGTGGGATCAATTAGAGTGAAGGTTCCGGGTGCCGTGCGCACCAAAACGTGCCGCCCATCGGTCGCTACTCGATAATCTCCGGCTATGTTGAGCGGTGTTAGTTTCTGTTCGGCCAAATTGAAAGCGGAGAGGCCAGACTGGCCGCCAAGTAGAATTGTGCCGTACACCGCATCGATTCGGTCGTAGTCGCCTGTGGGTAGCGGCAGGTCAACGGCTCGCGTAGCAATCCCGTCTAGGTCAACTATCGTCATTCTGGGCGACGCGCTGCCCGCGCGATTCGTCGTCGCTTTTCGAGGAAAGCGGGTGTCGCGGCGGAGCGTTAAGAGCGAAACCCTCGTCGTCGACGCGTAGAACGGAAGCACTGTATTAGGATCGCGGCGTCCGTTGTATTCCCGATCAGCGAGGAAGTAGAGGTAATCTCCGCCGGGATCGAACACAGGTGAAAAACTATTTACGCCGCGCGGCGTGATCCGTGTGCGCGAACGGGTTACGACATCAAAGAGATAGATCGATTGCCGATCATTAGTATCCCACTTAGCGTACGCTAAAAACCGACTGTCAGGGCTGAAACGGTACGATGAATTGACAGAGCTATAAGACCCGCTCTCTGGGTTTACGGCCTGATCAACGACAGTTGCCGTGCCGGAACCTACGTCAATCAGTAAGACCCGCAGTTCATGATCGCCCCCTGCTAGCCATTTTCCGTCAGGACTCCAAACGAGAGACGCGAGAGGGCCGGCTTTCCCATTCGTAACCTGCCGTGCGAGTGCGCCTGGTTGCGCGTCCTGAATCCAAATTTCCTCATCCCCGCTTGCATCCGAAACAAACGCGATTCTTTTTCCGTCCGGGGAAAACACCCCATTTTCCGCGCGGCTGCCGGGAACAGAATGAATGACACCGAAGGATTTGCCATTGATGTCAGCGCTAACCAGCTGACCTCGTGTTGATACGAGTATTTTGTCCAAGTTTGGCGACACGTCGAAGGAGCGTACGCCGCTATTGACGGGCACGACTCTTCTTGCCGAGACTGTCCAGTCGCGCAAATGGAAGGCCGGTCTTGCTACGACACTGGTACGCGTATCCAGAATGTGGACTGCGCCTGCTTGAGCGAAGATGACGAAGCCCTCGTCACAACCGAGGGACGTGACCGGGTGATCAGTAAACTTTGTTAACGCTCGAGCGACACCCGTCGATACGTTGAGCTCGAATAAATTCGCGGCCCCGTTTCGCTCCGAAATGAAATAAAGGCCACTCTGTGACCAACATGGCGATGTATCAACTCCGGAGAATCTCGTCAGCTTCCGAAAGGTGTGGCGATTTGTGTCGGCAATCCAAATGTCGCCGGCTTGTCCTCCTCTGTAGCCGAACGTAAGTCGATTGTAGGTGGGCGGAACGTACGCTATCCGTCTCTTATCGGGCGCCGCGGACGCAAGACTTATCGGCGGAAGAGGCAGTCCTTCGGGTGCGCCGCCGCTCGTGTCGACCGCATACAGTCGGAAAGTCGGTTCGTCGTTTTCGCGCGCCGAGCGATACAACACCCGGCTACCGTCAGCCGTCCAACCTTGAACGGCAACGCCATAGGGGTCGAAGGTGAGGCGCCTCGCGACGCCACCGTCGACCGACATCAGGTAGACCTCCGGCGACCCGTCTGCTTGACCTGTGAACGCGACTGTTTTTCCGTCCGGAGAAAACCGAGCGTCCGTTTCGTTCCCGGGCAGTGTTGTCAATCGTTTTGCGTCGCCGCCCGTTGCGGTACCAATCCACAAGTCGCCCGCTGCGCTAAATACGACGCGACCCCCGCGGATGTCAGGTTGTCGCAGGTATGGGGATGACGGGGAAACTTGCGCGCTCGTTTGAACGACCGTCGCAAGTAGCGTAACAAGTCCCAAGCCAACTTGGGTCAATCGCCTCATCGGTCGCGGCTCGACGCACAACCCGATGCATAAAGAACGCGACACTTACCGACCAATCCAGTAGGTAGCTTTGAGAAGGAACACGTTGGCGGGAACGTCTCGGAATATTGCGCGTGTGTCCCTTGCAACGTTGAGTGATGGAGTAAGACCTGAGCCCGCGCGGCGTTGTTGCCACACGAGATACAGCGTAGAGCCTGGGCGGTATTCCCAGCGCACTACCGCGTTGCCACGGAGACTGCGGGTTGAACCGTCTAGCGCTTCCGCGAAGTTCGATGGGGTCGCCGCGAATTCAAACGACCTACTGCGGGTAAGCCGGATGCTGTGATCGTAATCTTCAGCAACTATCAGCGGTTGTGCGAATAATTGCGCCGATAGCGATGGCGTAAGTGTCCAGTCGACTCGAACTGTTGCCCCTGCGACCCTTTGATCAAGCGGACTGAATATGTAGCTGGTGCCGAAGTTGCCGGTCTCACTCGCATCGGGTACAGCCGTCACGTATTGAGCGGGACTTACGACGTGCGCTGTGTTCAGCCCAATCGAGAAGCGCGCGGATTCGTTGGGGCGAGCGTTGAGAGTTACGTCAAGTCGGCGAGTACGTCCGCCGGTCCGGTCATTAGCGAGGCCGATACCTCCCGACAGAGCGAACGGCTGCCGGAAGTCCGTGCCGAAATTAAGAACTCCGTCGATACCTCGCGGTTTGCGGGCAATCGGTCCACCGCGCGTTAGTTCATCGTCCAGACTACCAGGACGGAGTGTAATTCTGCCGCCGAACGGCCAGTAGCTGGACAATAGTGCGCCGAAGCCGAGCGACCAACCGTTCTCCACCACGGCGCCTCCGTAATTCCACTGGTGTCCCGTGAACGCGTTAATGTTCCACGCGCGGAGTACGCCGCGGGGGGCGTCCTGCTTATAAGTGACGTAATTCGAAAGTGAGTGAACGTCGCCGCGCCGGAGAAATCCAAGATCGTTCGCTTCGAAGCCGGGGCTGCGTGTTTCGAATGCGACCGACCCAATCCAGTTTTCGCCTGCCGCGCGAGTCACGCTTGCCGCGCCAGCTATTCCCGATAGCGATGTGCGATCCGGATCGAACTTTACATGGGTGGCATCGGGCCGCTGGAAATAGTGTGTGCTTGAAAGCTGCGTTGACCTGAGCGACTCTGCTGTACCGGCCACCTTGGACCCAACTAGGTAGCCGTCAAATACCCATGACCGACGCTGCCAGAAGTGCGTCGCATCTAAGCCAAAAAGTTGCGCACGATCTCGGAGAGCGGCCTTGGTTGCAGGGCTTTCGTCGAAGCGGTTAACGAACGTGGCGATTCCACCGACTGACGTTTCACCTTCTCTTAGTTCGCGCTTGGCACGGATGACGGAATAATTCGTAAGCGGTTCAACTTGGATGCGATCTCGTGTGCCAGTTCGAAACCTTGCCGTCTCCTCAACGCCGATGGCGTTAAGAACTCCAACCGACCAACCTGACGCGAGGCGACCACTCAGCTTGAATGCGCCGGCGATGGCTGTCTGCTCGGGGACAACCATCTCTACTTCTTCCGCTGTCGACGGAATGACTTGGGGCGACCGTCCGATCCGTCGCGAGTAAAACGGCTGGAGATCCTCCAGTTGGCCGAAGGCCTTCAATTGTGCGAACGCAAAGACGTCTGCACCTTCAACGAAGAACGGCCTTTTTTCGGGGAAGAATGTTTCAAACGCGGTCAGGTTCACGACCGCCGGATCAACCTCGACTTGGCCGAAATCCGGATTCAACGCTCCAGTTAGTGACAGCTCGCTCGTCAGAGCAACCCTGCCATCCAGCCCCATTCGCTGGCTTCTACCTTCGGGCTTCCGGGCAACACTAGCATAGGGGACAAGACTTAATCCTCGACTGCGTGGCAGCGACGTTGATAATGCGAGGTGCGCGTATCTGTCCACACCTGCACGTTCTTTCTTGGGCGTAAATGAAAAGACGTCCCGTTCCTGTTTGCGGAAAATGAATCGCTCGAGTTGGATTCCCCATCCATCTTCCACATTCCGCGAGTACTGGAGCTCCGACAACGGGATGCGTAGTTCAGTCGTCCAGCCTTGCGAGTCTACCACAGCAGCAGCGAACCAGACTGCGTCCCAAGACGCATCTTGGTCACCGTTGGAGCGCACGACAAAGTCTCCACGTGCTCCTGACGCTGCGACTCTAAAACCAACCGCTGTCAGGTGATCATGACGCGGATCAATGTAGACCGTGAAGTAGTCTGATTGCGGCTCGTCGTCGCGGCGCGCTAAGCGGCGCGTTATTAGCGCGGCAGAATCGTCCCACATGCGAGCGCCCACGTATATCGCATCGGATCCCAACAGCACGCGGACTTCAGTTCGCTGCGTAGCGGCGCGCCCCTCCTTCGGATCTAGCTGAGTGAACGCCGTAGCAGCCGTTGCAGCAGTCCAATCCGTTTCATTCAAGACGCCATCGACGTCAATCCTGCCGCGAACTCGCCCGGCATCGAGCGTTCGCGAAGACGCCAGTGTCGGAGTCGGGGATTCCTTCGGCAGCGATTCCTGAGCGTGAACTACGGGAGTGTAAACATTACAAAGGAGTGCGGAACTAACCGCGACGCGAAAGCGTCGACGCGTCTCAAGGGTTGCAATTTGTATTGCGTTTCGAAACAACCAAATCATCGGGCCTCAAAGTGCGAAACGATGCGAGGGAACCTTCCGCGATCATCATTTCGACACCACTGACTTAGTTGTTGTCACAGCGCGTGTGCGCGGGCCAGCTACGTTTCTTGCACCATTGCAGCACGGTACGATCCTTATTTCCTGAATAACTGGCTCATGAATGCGAGCTCGAAGAGTACGACCAACACAGGGCCCTGAGGCTGCGATCCATTCGTGAGCTTGATGTATAAAAGCCCCAGAATCATTCCGCAGGTTGGCAAGAGCCGTAAGTGTCCGGAGCGCGCTAAACTCAGCGCCCGGCATTGAGCCTTGGGGTAATGAGATTCAGGCCGCCGATCAACAACAACGCGAATCCGGAACCCACAAACCAGATGGCCGGTAACTACAGCTCGCTATAAGTCAACAAACGTAACGCCTGGGTGAATAACGAGATCGCGCCGATGATCCAACCTGCGAGACGCTGCAGCTGTTGAGCACGCATTCGTTACGCCTCCTTTTCGCGTCGCGTAGCTTGCGGGGTTTAGTCATCACGCGCAGGACAGTCTGCGCATCAGCCTTCTAGTAGCTCCGCTCAAGACAGCGCAGATCTCCCCATCCGCGGGCGAGCGCGACGTCTTGAGCTGGCAAATGTTTCGCTCAGCGCTCCACCTGCGACGGTACGGACGGAAGTCGCCGCCCTCGAGCTCGCTTGCCTCAGCAGCTCTCCCGACGGCGACACGTTGCCTTCCAGCAACCGGACCATGCTCGTCGAAGCAAATGCGAGCGTCGGTGGAGGCATTCGCGGCAGTCCGCGCTCTCGGGCTCTCAGTGTCGATTCAACGCTTTGACGGTACTCGTGCGGCAGCACGCGCCCTTACTTCGCCCACCAAGATACGCGCGATCGATCTTAGAGCTGGCGACCGGTCAGTTTCAGCAATCCGCTCCAGCTGCTGCAGTGCCTCTTTGTCATCGCGCTGGGAAAGCATTGCTAGCACTGTCTTGCGGAGTTCATCCTCTGAAAGGCCGTCTGCAAGACGTCCGAGTTCGCCCGAAGGTAGCCCTGCTTCCGCGCCAAGCAGAAGTGCGATCTTGCGCTCGTTTAGCCTGAAGCGTAACTGGCGGGAGACTGCAGCGAGCCACCTAGCATTATCCAAAGTTCGATTCTGCGAAATGGCCGTCAAAATCGCTTGGCGAATGTCCGGCTCCGGGCTTTGTTCGAACAGTCCCTTCAACGCGTCTAAGTCTGCTTTCCTTCCTCTCTCTGAGAGGAGAATAATCGCTGTACCTCGAGACTTTACGGCAAGGGTCACATCATTGACATATCGGAATAACACTGCGCGCGCCTGTGCTGAACCTTGGTCTGCAATGGCAGCGAGGGCGACAGTGCGAAGTGTGGTATCTGGCTGGGAACGGGCTAGCTGTTCCAACAGTGCGAGCGATGCACCATTTGGAACCCTGCCGAGTCCGAACACCGCGGCGCGCCTGAGGCTGACTTCGGCATTCGATGCCACGACTCTTCGAAATGTTTTCTCGGCAGCAGCAGGAAAAACGTCCGCAGCGATCACCAGCGCGTTCCGACGGAGTGCCAAGGGACACTTGCTGTTTGGTGCCACCAGACGATCGGTCAGTTTCACGGCATCTGTTTCGGATTGAGACGCAACATACCGAAGAGCCAGAGCAAACGCCGGCGGCTGAAGCCCCACGCAGGTTTCAACGCTTCGAACTGATGCAGCTATTCTCTGAAGCCGCTTATGGGCTGTTCGATCACCCGTTCGATCAAGCTGTGTAAGAACGCGTATCAGAAAAGCGTCAACATCAGCCGTGGTAGCTGCTTCCGGATACAATTTTCGTTGGTCATCAAGTGCTGCGAGCGCGGCCAACAGCTGTCCTGATCCACCGATTTTGTATCGGGCGAATGCTTCCCAATACCCGGCATTGGAGGCGGCTGTTGATCCCCGGTACCTGCGGACTTGTTGAAAGAGCAATGCCGCGCGCGAAAAGTCACCCTTAAACAAAGCCGTTCGAGCCTCTTGGAAAAGTGAATCTGAGGCAATTGAATCGACAACGATCTTGTTGCGTGGTTCGAAGGTCTCGACGCTCGGCTGCGCTTCCGCGTGCACCGCGCGCACCGCGCGCACCGGAACACTACCCACGCAGTTAACGACAGCCACGGTTACGAGCCAGCAAAACCAGTTAGCGGCTCGCGGCCTCTTCGCGTTTGAACGACATGCCCGACGAATCTTCATCGCGTAGCTATAAGACTGTTGTTACACGCCAGCGGGCCAAGGCAGCGTCGAGCTGGTCTCGTACCTCTCTTTGCCAAAACTGTTCGCGCACGGCGTTTTCTGACGAAGCAGAAGCAAAGGCGACGTCGGCGAGTAGAGATTCGACGCTGGAGAGCAAGCGCAGACTCTCGGGAGTCGCGCTCGCCGGCGAGTCGATCAAAACTCGGGTTTGAGTGAGCAGCACAACAGCCTCTGCTTCATCTGAAGCCGAAAGCGTCGGCGAATTAATTCTCGGGGCCAAGAAATTCTTCACGGCCTTGAAGTGAGCGGCAGATAAGCGGGAGAAAGCCGCGTCGGGTGGCCGGGGCGGGCTAACCGTGTGGCCTCTTTCCGGTCTCGCCTCGTTCGTTGTCGTGACAGAGGATGCGTCGTTTGCTTGCCGACGAAGCACCAAGCTTCCCGCCGCAACGACTGCGAGCACGGCCGCAATTGCGAGGATTTGCAATTGTGTCCGGCGATTCGTTCTGGATTGACGACCGCGAATGCTCTTCCAGATTTCGTCCGCGTTCGCGCGCGGCGTTGATAAACTTGCAGGCAACTCGCTCCGTAGGAATTCTTGGAAGGCGGGGGAATCGTCATCCTCTGGCACTGGCAGACCACCGTCGTGTGGCATGTGACTGTTATCATCCATTCTTCCATTCCTCAAATACGTCCTTCAACAAGTTCCTAAGCTGGGCACGTCCGCGGGACAATCGCATCCGCGCGGCGCCGGTGCCAATGCCCAGGATGGCGGCAACCTCCTCGTGCGATTTTCCTTCGACATCATAAAGCAGGACGGCAACGCGAAGATCAGAGGGCAATTTATTGAACGCAGCTCGAAGCCGACTACGGAGATGAGCCTGTTCCTGTCCGAACAATGATTCCTGCAGTTGTTCTGATTCGAGCGCCGCTTGCCATTCGCGCTTCGATACCCGTCGCGCCGCCCTCAGGCCGTTCAAGATCACGCGAACCGCAAGTCCATAAAGCCAAGTTCCAAAGGCAGCTTCGCCGCGGAACAGTTCCAATTTGTTGAAAGCACGAATAAAAACCTCCTGGGTCAAATCCTCCGCGAGCGCTATGTCGTTAGTCATCCGGTGTGCAAGTCGAAACACTGTGTCGACGTGCGTGTCGTAAAGCCGGCGCGTCGCCGACTCGTCTCCTCGTCGCGCACCTGCCACCAGGAGGAGTGTTTCGGCTGGGCCGGGAGCTAGCGCGCGAGGCTGCGCTTCAGGTTCCACGATTACTTAGACACGACGTGCCACCACTATGTCACGAGGCGAAGTCGTTCACGCCGTAGTGACATCGTTGCGGACAGCGGTGTCTTAGCACCTTGGTAGAGGTGCGTGTACCCATTCCAATTCAGGCAACATTCATAATGCGCCGTGCGTCGTGCATAATCCAATTCGTCCTCGCGACGGTCGTCATCGCTCCAATTGTTGTTGTAGGTCAAGAAGTCGCGCCCTCCGCAGACAGCGTAGTCAGAATCGCCCGCAATTTTCATCGAGCCAATCAGGCGCAAATCACTCGCGAACTCATTTCCTTTTTGAGTCTTCCGAACGTTGCATCGGACACCACCGGGATCAGAAGAAACGCCGCAGCTCTGGTGACACTGTTCAGGAGGAGAGGGTTCAGTACGGAGCTGCTTCCGTCAGATAGCGGAAATCCGCCAGCCCTTTACGCGGAACGGCCTGGAAAAACCGGTAGCCGTACTCTTGTTCTGTATGCGCACTATGATGGACAGCCAGCTGCTGAGGCGACGTGGTTGGCACCGCCGTGGGTTCCGGTGCTCCGGACTGCAGCGGTTGAATTCGGCGGCCAGCCCATTTCAATAGCTGATATAGTCGGGCCCCTGCCTTCCGATGCGCGCGTTTATGCGCGCTCTGCTAGCGACGACAAAGCGCCTATTATTGCGATCCTTGCGGCGATTGACGCGCTGGATGCTGCCAAAATTCCGCTCGGCGTAAATCTCAAAATGTTTTTGGAGGGAGAGGAGGAAGCAGGTTCGGAGCATTTGCGCGGCATTCTTAGACGGAATGCCGAGCGGTTACGAAGCGATCTATGGATCATCTGCGACGGCCCGGTTCATCAAAGTGGGGCCCCGCAGTTGGTGTTTGGTGCGCGCGGCGTTCTGGACGTAGAGCTAAGTGTGTTCGGCCCGATACGAGCATTGCATAGCGGGCACTACGGTAACTGGGCGCCAAATCCCGCGGCATACTTGGCTGATTTACTGAGCTCTATGCGCGCGCCGAACGGAGACATCCTTATAGACGGTTTCAAGGAAGCGACGCGACCACCCACCGCTGCGGAACTCGAAGCGGTCAGCAGAATGCCCGATTACGATAGCCGGCTTCGTCAGGAATTGTTGTTAGCAGCAAGCGAATCAAAGAACGCTAGGCTGGATGCGCGCCTACTGCAGCCTGCGCTCAACATTCGCGGATTCGTTTCCGGTGGAGTTGCCGCAAGTGCCGCGAATGCTATCCCATCTGTGGCGAAAGCATCAATCGATTTTCGACTCGTTCCAAATCTCGACCCGCCACGCGTTCGAGCGTTAGTTGAAAGCCATTTCAAAAAGAAAGGGTTCTTCATCGTCATTGGCCGCGATCCGACTAGTGCAGAACGCCGCGCGCATTTTCCAATCATCCGTGCCGATTGGAGTGATGGTTATCCCGCACTTCGAACGCCTCTGACGCTTCCTGCATCGAAGGCACTCGTCCAAGCTGTGACGGAGGCCCGTGGCGTGGCGCCTGTCTTGGCTCCAACGATGGGTGCTAGCCTCCCGCTCTACATAATTGCTGAGGAAGCGCGTGCGCCCATTATCGCGCTGCCCATCGTCAATCACGACAACAACCAGCATGGGCCAAACGAAAACGTTCGACTGCAGAGCCTTTGGGATGGTGTTGAGACGTTCGCCGTAGTGCTGGTCCGGCTGAGCGAGGTCTGGGCTGCTCGATGATCGACCTTCCCCACCCTTCGCCTCAGCGCACTACGCGTCGAAAGTCAGGCCTTATCTACGATGTAATCGTCGTCGGGTTGGGCGCTGTCGGCAGCGCTGCGTTATACACGCTGGCGGAGCAGGGGTGGGGAGTTGCAGGCGTAGATTCGCAAGATCCGCCACACAGTCTCGGATCGAGTCATGGGAAATCTCGAATCTTCCGTGAGGCCTACTATGAACATCCCAACTATGTGCCATTACTACGTCAGGCATTTAGGAAATGGAACAACCTGAATGCACTCGCCATCCCAAAGTTGTTCCGCCGAACCGGTGGACTGATGATCGGACCTGCTGAATCAGACCTGGTTGCGGGTTCGGCATCTAGCGCTTCTCAGCACCAGATTCCGGTCGAGCGCCTGAGTTCAGACGCCATACATGAGCACTTCCCAGCGTTCATGCCCCCACCGGAAATGGTTGGTATCTATGAGGACCGGGCAGGCGTTCTGATGCCCGAGCTATGTATTCGAACTTACCTCGATTTTGCCAAAGATCTTGGAGCACACACTTACAGTGGAGCGGCAGTAATTGATCTGCGCCTAGAAACGGACCCTTTGGTCGTGGAGACAGTACGAGGCGATATTACCGCGCGGCGCGTCATTCTCGCCGCCGGCGCTTGGATGAGTAAGATATTACGGTCGACCGGAGTAACGTTACCGCTCTCCGTTGAACGCCAAACTATGCACTGGTTTTCCAGTCTCGAACCATCTGACATCGTCAAACCTCACCGCTTCCCAGTTTCCCTTATTGAGCACGAACCTGGTCGTATTTTCTACGTGCTCCCAGATCTCGGCGACGGTGTGAAGGCCGCGATTCACCATGAAGGAGCGATTGTGGATCCGGACCAGATCGACCGCACCGTATCAGATCTAGATCGTACCCGCATCCGTGACTTGGTGAGGCGGTTTCTTCCAGGAGTCGACGGCGAGATTTCTGAATCGGTCGTTTGTATGTACACCGATACGCCGGACAACCACTTCATTCTGGACACGCTTCCTGGAAACCCGAACGTGATCGTAGCGAGCGCCTGCTCCGGGCATGGGTTCAAGCTTTCTAATGTGGTCGGTGAGATTGCCGCGAACCTGGCGACCGGGGGTCGAATCGATTTTGACATATCACTCTTTTCGGCCAGCAGGTTTCGATCTTCGTAGCGACGCAAAAGCGGTACAGATTTGCACTTTACTGCATGACAAACCCGGCATCTACGACCGATCACGTGATCGCGAAGTGCCGACCTTGACCTTGCTCCATCAATAAGAGAGAGAACGTCGCTTTCAGTGGTGAAACCGAGCGCCATTGGCTTCCCAATTGAATACGTATTAAGGCCGTCTGAAATCGTTCTAGAATCGACGATCAATGGCGGCGCTGATGGAAGGTCCCCGGCGACAGATTTTCAAGACAAGATCTTTACGGCACAAGGCGACATCGACTGTTGCCGCCCGTTAGAACGGCCGCGATTCGAGCGTCATGTTCGATTCGTTGTTGCACGCGGCTGGATCTTAACCGCCAGGCACGCCCAAGAGAACGTTGTTGCGCGACCAGCCCTATGGAATTTCAACAGGAACGCGCCTTCTTGAAGCGTGTTTATTCCGTCCACGATCGTTTCTAAGCGACGATCGATGACGTGGAGGGGTGAGCCATCCACAAACGAAATTCGATAGAAGGTTGTTCTTCGAGAATTTCTGGCGGCCGGGCGAATTCAACCGCAGGCTATTGCTTCGGACTAACCTGTTCGGATGACAGCCGATAGGCTTTCGAGCGTGTTCCATCGACCGCGATAGAGCTAATGACGTATCCGCGCGATGGAAGGATTCGGCTCAAGAGCGCATCGATGTAGCCTTTCTTCGCACCGGTTTCAGTGATCAGCCTGGACTTAGTTGCGCCGTCGGACTCAGCGAGAAGCGCTAGAACCTGAACGACAGTTTTGCTCTCACCTCTGAGGCTTTGGCCTACAAGTGACCGATACGTAGCGGTCTTCGCTGCGAGTTGCTTCCTGAGGGTGCGTATTTCTTGCTTGAGAACAGCAGCTGGTGTGGGTTCGGTGGTGCTGTCGCTCAGTTCAGCGGCGTCGGTAGTTACAGAATCTTGCATCAGCTGGGCGCTCACGAGAGCCGTAGGAGATAGCGTCTTCTGCGGCAACACTTCAGCGAGTTGTGCTGCCTTTAGCGCCCGTGTAGCACCTCTCGTCGGCCGCGTCTTTTTCTTCTTTTCGACCATTGGTACTTCCTCCAGGTGGTTGGTGATCTCGTAATGATCACGGCATTTCCTGGAAGGGCAACCGAACTTGAAATCATGTTAATCAAGTGCGGGACACGCGGATTGTACTATCCGTTTCCGCATGGGGCGACCTCCTTTTTCCCCTATATTCTCCGGTCTATGCCATATATTACGGCCGCGCCGGGGCTGGTAGTCTGATTGCATGACCTTGTGTAAACGCAAGGGCTATCGGTTGTTGTGGATAAGCTCGTTACGCGTCAGTGTTTAACGTGACGTGGGTTGTCTGGGTATAGGAGAGTCTTCACGCCAGCCCCGGTGCTTCTGCTCCTCCTTGTGACGAGGCCGCAATAACTCAGTCGTCTGATTCCTCCTCTGAGGGCGCTTTTCCTTCTTCCGCCCCTTTTCAGCCGCCGCAATCGATTCCTTTGCTCAAAGGAGGGGTCACATCTACGCCCCAGAGCAGCTTACGAATAGCAGGGACCGCCAACGAACTTCGCCAAAAATTCAATAAGCTCTATGGCTTAGACGCTGTAGGCGAGGTGGCGAGTTTACTCGACGTAAGCCCAACATTGCTGAAATGGTATTTGTATTCTCCAGGCGCGCCTCGATACCGGCAATTCACCATTACGAAGCGTCGCGGTGGCATCCGAACCCTGCACGAGCCTGTTGGAGGGCTCAAGATATTGCAGCGAAAGCTTCTGCAAGTCCTCACGGCTGTTCATTCACCGCGCGCATGTGTGCATGGATTTGCATCGGGGAGAAGCGTTAAAACGAACGCCGAAGAACACGTTGGGTCAAAGGTGCTGCTAAATGTTGACCTCGCTGACTTTTTCCCGTCGATTCACTTTGGTCGCGTGTATGGAATGTTTAAAGCGCGCCCTTACGAACTTCCTGTTAATGTTTCCGCAGTCCTCGCTCAGTTGTGTTGTTATCGGAAGCACCTACCTCAAGGTGCACCTACGTCTCCCATTGTAGCGAACATGGTCACCGCAAAGTTAGATGGGGACCTCCGGAAATTTGCCGCTGTGCCACCGTCTTCGATACACCCGATATGCCGACGACCTTACATTCTCGTCACGGCGCCGTAACCTGTCAGTGGCCGTTGTTGCCGATCCCGATGCTACGGGCGCGCGATCGATCACGATTGGCTCACACCTAGAAGGAATAATTCGGGCGAATGGTTTTACGGTGAATTCAGCAAAGGTCCGGGTTGCACGCTCAACTGGGCGGATGGAAGTAACCGGCATTGTGGTTAACGAGAAACCGAATCTGCCTCGGGCTTTTGTCAGAGAGATCCGCAGCATGCTGTACGCCTGGGAACGGTACGGTTTAGTTAGCGCGGGCCGTCATTTTAGTGAGTCGATCGACACGAAAGACAGGCGCGAACTCGACGAGGATCGACTGGTTGACTTCTCCGCGGTAGTACGCGGGAAACTTGACTACCTCAGAATGGTTCGTGGTGTAGATGACGACGTGTATGCAAAGCTCGTCGGATGGTATGCGGACCTCGAAGGCACCTACGTCCCTCCTATTCGAGGAAGCGAATCACCGATCCCATTGGGGGTGCGGCGAGTAATCGAGGCGCTGTGGTTCCTTGAATCGCTGGAAGAGGAAGCGGATACCAGTGCTATGTCCCAAGGAACGGGTTTTATGTTGCGCGGTTTTGGTTTAGTGACCTGCGCTCATGTTATCACGCCAAATCACACTATGCGCGCATTTCGTAGCGATGAGCCTCGGATGCAATATGTCGTCGTCGTGCGGCGCATTGACGCTGGTCGTGACCTTGCCATTCTAGGTTTCGAGTCCTTTGAAAGACTAGGCCGTATTCCCCTAGGTTGTTGCGATGTAGACGCCATGTTGCCTCGGGATCGGGCACCGAGTGGGGCTCATCTTCGGTTGACGCACGAAATGCCAACTCCTGGGCAATCGCTACACCTGTTAGGTTTCCCAAATTATTCGCCAGGGCATACTGCTCACATACGCGAGGCGAGGGTCACTGGACAACGTACACATTTTGGTTTTCCTCGGATTAGCGTTGACGGTTCAATTGTTACAGGAATGAGCGGCGGGCCTGCGGTAGATAACGCAGGTAGGGTAATTGGTGTGCTCGCAACGGGTGCCGAAAGCGAAATTATCAGCACAGGTGCTGATAATTACGGGATTATTCCAGCACCTGTCCTCAGAACTTGGCGAACAGAAATCGGACAGAGTTCGGCTCCTTTCGAAACTCTGCCCGAACAGATCTCTCGGCGACCTAAGGATTAAACGGCGATTCGACTCCACTGCAGCTCATAATGCTTGAACACAATGCTTTCCGCGTTGTCCTCCTCAACTTCATCGTGCAGGAAGCTACCACCTAATCCGTTGGACGTGAGTGAAGTTTGGATTCTAGGACTTTTTGAGGAGTATTACGCGAAACAGCCATCGCACTCCGATGGCTGCTTCTCTCGTAACTGCGTGAATGCGAACCCGTTACAAATGGCCAGGGGCAGAATCGAACTGCCGACACGCGGATTTTCAGTCCGCTGCTCTACCAACTGAGCTACCTGGCCGGTGTTTACTACACTGTGTAAGCCGCGGTTCGCAATGTAATTCTGGCCCCTTGACGCTGGAACCCCTGCCACTCCTGCCTCACAGCATCGGTACGACTCATGCGATACTCGCCGCCAGACGCAACACTTTTGGAGCAGAGAAACCATGAGCAAGATCCTACGCGGCCTTGCCGCAGGTTACGGCGCGAGAAAACTAACCGGCCGCTGCGGCTGCATGGGAATTATCGTTTTCATCATCCTCTGGTTTCTGCTTGGTAAGATCGGGATCTTCAGCTGATCATCGCCATCATCCCGTTGAGCGGAAAGCCGGAGCTCTCGAGCTAGCCCTTCGCGCCATGAGTGGCGGTGATTACCGACTTGATCCCGCCACGCAGGTTGAAGTCGCCAACCACTCTCATCCAGCGAGGACTGACGACAGCTACCAAGTCGTCGAGGATCCGATTCACCGCCCGTTCGTAGAAGATCCCGTCATTTCGAAAGCTCCACAGGTAGAGCTTGAGGCTCTTGAGCTCTACGCAGGCCTGTGCCGGTACATACGTAATCCGGATTATCCCGAAATCCGGCGCTCCGCCCTGCAAAGTCATGAGTTCCTTCGTGTCAGTCTCGATCCCGCCAAACGGACACAACGACGTGAACTCATTGCAGTCCATGTGGATTTCATATTCCCTGTCCGCGTAGGGATTCGCGAACGTCTCGAGCAGTTCCGGCTTCGGCATGCTGAACAATGCACGAATCGGAGACCCGGTTCAATTAGTGGGGTTCGTGTCCTCTCAGCTTCCTCGACATCTCCTCGAGAACTCCGAGCTCCTCGTTTGTCAGGCTTTCGATTCCGTACTTCGATATCTTGTCGAGCACCACATCCAGCTTCTCCGCCGATTCCCTTGCTGCTGCGTCTTCATTCGACCTCGGTAGGAGTGCCGGTCGGGCCGGACGGGCAACGACTGCATTGCTCTTCGCCACGACCTCATCTATCCCCTCTGACCGGTCCCCACGATCGCGGCTTCTCGGTCGAACACGTGGCACCGCCCTGAAAGCATCCTCCGGCTCATCGGGTACTGGCGATACCCACCGTCTGAAGTTGTCGAGCCCACCAAACGCCGAGACACGCAGAAAGATCCATCCGAAGGCAAGACCACCCAGATGTGCCCACCACCCAATGCCAGATCCTCCTTTGGTCGAGGAGATTCCCATCGCAAGAT
>DASQFN010000051.1 GCA_035633115.1 Gemmatimonadaceae bacterium
AGGTTGCCGGTGATCAACAAGAGCAAGCGGATGGTCGGCATCCTCAGTTTGGGCGACGTCAGCCATTCGGCGCCCAGTGATTTGCTGTCCGAATACGTCAAGAACGTTTCGGCCCATCACCACTGAACATATTGTGGGAGCCCTGAAATGTCCGTTTGAGGCACGAAGCGGACATGAAGCCGATGACGGTGATAGGTCCGCTTCTGACCGATGCTGTCGATAAACGTTTTTCGAGGGGCGAGTGAGCAACATTGAGTCCAGATAGGAGCCTGGCGCGCAATATCGATTCAAAAAACTCGGCATTTGGATTCGATTGTTGCCCGCGCGCCGCTCGTCGCCGACTTTATCGACAGCATCGACCC
The DNA here is from genome assembly GCA_035633115.1 of Gemmatimonadaceae bacterium. Classification (NCBI taxonomy): domain Bacteria; kingdom Pseudomonadati; phylum Gemmatimonadota; class Gemmatimonadia; order Gemmatimonadales; family Gemmatimonadaceae; species Gemmatimonadaceae bacterium. The sequence goes on from DASQFN010000051.1 coordinate 363, forward strand.
AAAGATGGGGTAATCGGCCGGCCGACTTGTGGATAGCTGAAGATTTGGGGTGCTGCGCTTCAGGCTGATGGGTGAAACGAGGTCCACGTTTGCGGCCTCAAGCATCAGAAGGAGAAGCGCAGCATGGACCATTTTGCTGGACTAGACGTTTCGGTCAAGGAGACGAGCGTTTGCATCGTGGATGACACGGGCAGGATTGTGCGGGAAGTGAAGGTGGCGAGCGAACCCGAGGCGCTGCTGGCGGTGCTGACAAACCCCGCCTGCCGCTTCAAGCGGATTGGATTGGAAGCTGGGCCGCTGTCGCAATGGCTTTTCAGCGCTCTCGCTGAAGCGGGCTTGCCGGTGGTCTGTGTCGAGACGCGGCACATGAGGGCGGTGTTGAAGGCGCAGATCAACAAGACGGATCGCAACGATGCGCGCGGCATAGCGCAGATGATGCGGGTGGGGCTTTATCGTCCGGTGCATGTGAAGACGTTACGCAGTCAGAAACAGCGGATGCTGCTGACCCATCGCAAGCTGATGCAGTCGAAGGCCATCGCCATTGAGAACGATCTGCGCGCCACCTTGCGCAACTTCGGTCTCAAGGTGGGCGTGGTGGGGACGGTAAAGTTCGAGGCGCGCATCAAGGAGCTTGTCGAGAACCTTCCCGACTTGGTCGTGCTGGTCGAACCGCTACTCATTGTCCGGCGGGTACTTCGCGAGCAGATCGGCATCCTGCACCGCCGCTTGCTGGCCATCGTTCGGGATGATGACGTGTGCCGGCGCCTGATGACGGTCCCCGGTGTCGGCCCGGTGGTGGCGCTGACCTATCGTGCCACCGTCGACGTGCCATCGCGCTTCAGAAACTCCAAGGCGGTCGGGGCGGCGTTTGGACTGACGCCCTCTAAGCATCAATCGGGCGAGAGCAACCGAACTGGCGGAATATCACGGTGCGGAGATGAGATGATGCGGATGATGCTCTACGAAGCGGCCCATATCATGCTGGTGCGTTCGGCAAAATGGTCATGGCTCAAGGCCTGGGCGATGAAGATCGCCAGGCACCGCGGGCTGAAAAAGGCGATTGTGGCCTTGGCGCGTCGATTGGCCGTGATCATGCACCGCATATGGGTTGACGGCACCGAGTTCCGCTGGACCCGGGAAGTCGCAGCGGCATGAGAGCGGCGCGGGATCAAATGCGATAGGAGGAAACTCGAGTTCCACCGAGCGGTGGAATGATGTCCCTCGCGGGACGACGGATGAGGTGAGATCGTATGTCCGCTTGGACCTACCGTTCGTCTAACGGCAAGGCCGCCCCAAAGATTGTTCCACCTCGTCTTCGAATCCCATGATGGAAGGGCCTTGGTGCCGATTCCGAAGAGAAGCACGAGCCCGCGAGCGGCGTCGACACTGAATTGGTGGATAGTCTGAAAGCGCTTGACCCCAAACGGCCGATTAGAGAAGCGGACATTGCTACGATGCCGGATGTAATGACGCGAGACTCAATTCTCGCGATTGTCGCTGTCTGTGTCGATCAAT
>DASQFN010000052.1 GCA_035633115.1 Gemmatimonadaceae bacterium
AAATACGTCGCCGTATTGCGAAGGGCAGTACTAAGCTAGGGCGGTTTGAGCCATCACACTGGCGGCAATTAGTGATGGGGATCAAGAGTCCGCGGCGTGTACTTGATGACCGTGGGTGGCAGTATAGTTTTGCTGCCCAAATCAAGTTTTTGGTAGGGACAGGTTGTCGAGTTTAAAGAATTGACGAACTACTGACAGGACGAAAGAGAGGCCATCATAAAAGCAAATCGCCTCCACTTAGAGTAATAGTTCGCCTCTTGCGCGGTCGTCCTTATCGCCCACGGCGGTAGTAGTAGCCGCCGCCGCCGAAGAGTAGGAGTAACACGACGATAATGATTATTAATGTAGTGGTGCTCATGGTGGCTACAACCTACCACTGTTCCGCGCAGCCGTCTATCCGGTTTAGACAACCAGCCACTCGTCTCGCTCAGGAGCGACCAGGTCGGATTCATCTTCCAATTTCATCACCTGCTCGAATTTTAGCGGGAATTTGTCCATTCTCGCATCGCCTTCAAGAGTTGCTATCCCGTTCAGCCCTTGTCAAGAATAACTCAATTAGGTCCTCGAAGATTGATTCCTTCCTCCCGTGGTCATGTGGTTAATGGCTGTGAACCGTGCGACTCTGCAGTCTCTTCTTCGCCGGTCACAACTTGCGTTTATGAGACCAGCACGTTATGAGAGAAGGTATGCAGGAGGAGGATTTTACATATCTATACGCTTTGGAAGAGAGCTTCTGGTGGTTCGCGGGAATGCGCGAGATTTCATCTGCGCTGCTCGAGCCGGTATTGCGGCCATCGCAAGACCGGCTGATTCTGGATGCCGGGTGCGGCACGGGTAGAATGCTTTCGTGGCTGGCGCGCTTCGCCGGGCGCGGGCCGGTCGTCGGGATCGATGTGGTTCCCAGCCCGTTGAGGTTTTGCCGCGAGCGCCATCACACGCATTTAGCTCAGGCGTCCGCGATGCATCTGCCGTTCGCCGATTCGACGTTCGATCTGTTCACGAGCTTTGACGTGCTGGTGCAACTGCCGGGCGAGGGAGCGGACGAACAGGCTATCCGAGAAATGTACCGTGTGCTTCGACCGGGCGGCGTCGCTTTCGTGCGCGTCGCCGCTTACGAATGGATGCGAAGCGGCCACGACGAGGCGCTGGGGACTCAGCGTCGGTACACTCTCGGAGCACTGATCGAGCGGATGGAGAATGCGGGCTTCAGCATCGCGCGCGCGACTTACGCTAACACACTGCTGCTGCCCGCTGCCGCATTGAGGCGGCTCGTGTTGAAGCGTGTGGGTCTGGCCGACAGCGGCTCGGACGTTAAGCCGTTGCCGCCGAAGTTAGAGTGGCTGAACCGCGTCCTCGCCAGTGCACTCCTGAGCGAGGCGCGAATCTTGAGAAACCCACGGGCGAGTTTGCCCGCCGGCCTCTCCGCCATTTGCATCGCAGAGAAACCGCACAACTGAGTTATAGGCTTCTCTGACAAGCTGCCGCTTTCCCGCCGTCATGATTCGAAGAGGAGAATTTTGTCCGCGACTTCGCGTGTCTCTTCTTCCGTGAGATGTGGGTGCAGGGGCAAGGATAAGATTTTGCCCGCCACGTCTTCGGCCACAGGCAGAGCGCCCTGCTCAGGTCGCCGGAACAAGGGTTGTTGGTGCAGCAAAAAAGGGTAATAAATTAACGCCTCGATTCCGTGTGCGGCGAGGTGAGAGCGCAAGCGATCTCGCTGCGGATGCTGCGTCACGTAGAGGTGGTAAACGTGCGCTTCGGGCGCGCGCGTCGAAGGAAGTTGTAACCTCGTGCCGCGTAGCGTTTCGTCGTAAATTCGCGTGAGGCTCCGCCGCCGTTCATTCCATTTTTCAAGACGTTGGAGTTTGACACGCAGCAGTACCGCCTGCATCTCGTCGAGACGCGAATTGCGCCCTTCGACGCCGGCTCGGAAAGCCGGGGCGTGTCCGCCCTGCCGCAATGTTTTCACGCGCTGAATTAGAGCCAGGTCATCTGACGTGACTGCGCCGCCGTCCCCGCACGCGCCGAGATTTTTCGTCGGGTAAAAACTGAAAGCCGCCGCGTGAGCAAGCGCGCCCGCGCGCTTCCCCTCTATCCGCGCGCCGTGCGCTTGCGCGGCGTCTTCGATGACGGTCAGACCATGACGCGCGGCCACTTCGCAGAGCGCAGACATGTCGGCCATCTGGCCGTAGAGATGGACGGGCATGAGTGCGCGCGTGCGCGGAGTGATCACTCGTTCGACGGCGGACGGGTCGAGCGTGTAAGTTTGCGGGTCGATGTCGGCGAAGACGGGAACGCCACCGGCGTTGAGGATGGCGAGCGCTGTATAGGCAGCCGTCAGAGGCGACGTGATGACTTCGTCCTGCCTTCCCTGACGCACGGCCCCGGAAGCAATCAGCGCGAGCGCGAGCGCGTCGGTGCCGGAGTTGACGCCCGCCGCGCCTCGCACGCCGCAAAAGCGCGCCCACTCTTCTTCAAATGCCTCGACCTCACGTCCGAGGATAAAGACGCCGCCCGCCATCACCCGCGTGAGCGCGGCGGCGGCCTCCGCCTCAATCTCCCGATGCTGCCGCGTTAGATCGAGAAACGGTATTCGCATCCGACTCCCAATAATGTGTCCGATTCTTTTCGTAATACTCGACGGTGCGGGTTAGCCCCTTATCCAGCGGCGTGCGCGGACGCCACCCCAAAGCCGTCTCGATCTTGTGATAACTCGAATAAGCGTTGCCGATGTCGATCAACTGTCGTTCGGGCGGGAACGGCACGGGATTAATAGAGCCGCGACCCGTCAGTGAGATCAACTCGCCGGCCAGATCGGACAAGCTCACCGGGGCGAGGCCGCCGAGGTTAAAAACTTCGCCCTCGGCGGCCTCGCTCGCGCCGGCCAACAGCAGCGCCTCGACCACGTCGTCAACGTAATTCATATCGCGCCGCTGCCGGCCTTCGCCGAAGAGTTCAATCACGCCGCCGTCGAGCGCCTGATGGATGAACCACCCGATGAATCCCTGCCGGTCGTGGCGGACGAGTTGGCGCGGGCCGTAAGTGTTTGTCAGGCGCAAGCACACAGTCCGCAGGCCGTAAACCCGGTGGTAGAGTTGGTGGTAATTTTCGGCGGCTAATTTGTGGATGCCGTTAATGTCGAGGGGCAACAAACGGTGATGTTCGTCGATCGGCAGGTAAACGGGTTTGCCGTAGACCTGCCGCGTACTCGTGAAGACGATCTTCACGTGCGGGTTAAAATTGCGGCAAGCTTCGAGCAGCGTGAGTTGAGCGGCGCAGTTCAACTCCAAGTCACGGTGTGGGCGCAACATGGATTCGAGGTGGCTGACGTTGCCCGCGAGGTTGAAAATGTAATCGACCCCGCCGACGAGGTGGTTGATGACATAGTCGTCACCTATGTCGGCGATGTGTACCTTGACGCGATCTTTAATGTCTTGAACGTTAAAGAGGTTGCCGCCCTGATCGGGCACCAGCGCGTCAACAATGGATACTGCGACGTCGCCGATTTCGACCAGTTTGCGCGCCAAGTTGCTGCCGATGAATCCAAGCCCGCCGGTGATGAGTACGGAGCTGCTTTTATAGACACTGAAGTGGTGAGACGTAGTCGTCATAATCTGTCCCCAAAGAGTTGAC
>DASQFN010000053.1 GCA_035633115.1 Gemmatimonadaceae bacterium
CGACACGGCGCTCAAACCCTTGATGATCGGCTCGCACATTGACTCCGTGCCCGCAGGCGGCAGCTACGACGGACAGGTGGGTTCGATGGGCGCAATCGAAGTGGCCGAGACGCTGGCGGAAAACAACGTGCGCCTGCGGCACCCGTTGGAAGTTGTCCTCTTTCAAAACGAAGAAGGCGGAACCATCGGCAGCGCCGCAATCGCCAAAGGGCTTACAGAAAAAGACCTGAACATTGTCACCAACAGCAAGAAGACAATACGCGAAGGCATCAAGTTCATCGGCGGCGATCCCGACAACCTAGCAAGCGCCTTGCGCAACAAAGGCGACCTGGCGGGCTACGTCGAACTACATATTGAACAGGGCGGCCTCCTGCATCAGGAAAAGATCAACATCGGCGTGGTAGAAGGCATCGTCGGCGTGTTCTGGTGGGAGGTGACGGTCGAAGGCTTTGCCAACCACGCCGGCACGACGCCGATGAACCGGCGGCACGATGCGTTGCTGGCGGCGGCGAAATATATCGACGCGGTCAATCGCACTGTCACTTCGTTGCCCGGTCGGCAGGTGGGAACCGTTGGCAAGATTCAAGCCTTTCCCGGGGCATACAACATCATTCCGGGCAACGTCACAACCAGTCTGGGGCTGCGCGATTTGGACGCGGCGAAGGTGCAAATGATCTTTAAGAAGATTCAAGCCGAAGTCCGCCAGATCGAAGCGGCGACGGGCACAAAGTTTGACTTCAAGCAGGTCAACGCGTCGCAGCCTGCGCCGACCGATGCACGGTTTCGCCGCGTGATTGACGACGCGGCCAGGCAACTGGGACTGACGACGAAGCTGATGCCAAGCGGCGCAGGTCACGACGCGCAGGAGATTGCGCACCTCTGCCCCGTCGGCATGATTTTCGTGCCGAGCCGCGACGGCATTAGCCACAGCCCGCGCGAACTTTCTGAACCGGCGGACATCACAAACGGCGCGAACGTATTGCTACACACATTGCTGAAGCTGGATGCAATGGATTTGAATTGATCAACACCGCTGTGAGAAACCAACACGGAGTTGAGCTGCGCACTGAGAGTGAGGTCAACTCCCCTGTCGAGGGCTGGAAGTGACCACACTCGCGGGGACCCCATGACGATTGCGGCTGGCACTCAACTCGGCCCTTACGAAATCCTTTCACAGATCGCCGCGGGCGGGATGGGCGAGGTCTATCTGGCGCAGGACACCAGACTTGACCGCAAGGTGGCGCTGAAGATTCTGCCGTCGGAGCTCGCGGCGAATCGGGAGCGGATGCGGCGCTTCGTGCAGGAAGCCAAAGCCGCCTCAGCGCTGAACCACCCGAACATCCTCACCGTCTACGAGGTCGGTGTGGAGAACGACACACACTTCATCGCCACCGAATACGTTGATGGCGTGACGCTCCGGCAAAAGCTGCGTGCGGCGAAGATGAGGCTCGGCGACGCGCTCGACGTGTCGCACCAGACGGCTTTCGCGCTGACCGCCGCGCACGCCGCCGGGGTCGTCCACCGCGACATTAAGCCGGAGAACATCATGCTCCGGCGCGACCACGTCGTGAAGGTGCTGGACTTCGGCATCGCCAAGCTCGTCGAGATGGAGAATCCCGCCAGCGTCGACACGGAAGCGCAGACGCGCGCCCTCGTGAAAACCGATCTGGGCATGGTGATGGGCACGGCCCACTACATGTCGCCCGAGCAGGCGCGCGGGCTGGAGACGGACGCGCGCACGGACGTGTGGTCGCTCGGCATGGTGCTGTATGAGATGGTGGCGGGGCGCGCGCCGTTCGAGGGCGAGACGTCGAGCCACGTCATCGTCTCGATCCTTGAACACGAGCCCGAGCCGCTCGCGCGCTTCGCGCCCGAGGCGCCCGCGGAGTTGCAGCGCATCGTGCGCAAATGCCTGACGAAAGCGCGCGACGAGCGCTACCAGACGGCGCGCGATCTGATGATCGACTTGAAGAATCTGGGCCGCGAGTTGGACTTGCAGAACGAACTCGAACGCTCCACCGCGCCGCACAGCACCGGCGCGCAGAGGACGCAAACGGGCAGGGGCGCGCCGACGCAAGCGATCAATAACGCCGCGGTGACCGGCAAGACGGGCGCGCGCCAGACGTCGAGCGCCGAGTACGTCGTCACCGGAATCAAGCGCCACAAGAAAGGCGCGATCTTGATTGCCGCGCTCACGGTGATTGCCGTTGCGGCTGCGATCCTTTTCGTTCACTACCGCGGCGCGCGCGCCTTGACCGAAAAGGACACGATCCTGCTGACGGATTTCGTCAACACGACCGGAGACTCTGTCTTTGACGGAACACTCAAGCAAGCTCTGGCGGTGCAACTCGGTCAATCCCCGTTTCTAAATATCTTCTCCGAAGATCGTGTGCGCGAGGCGCTCAAGTTCATGGGACGCTCGTCGGACGAGCGCGTAAATAGAGATGTGGGGCGAGAGATTTGCCAGCGTCAGGGATTGAAAGCAATGCTCGTGGGTTCGATTGCGAGCTTAGGAAACCATTACGTTATCACGCTGGAAGTTATGAACGCGCAGACGGGTGACGCGATTGGGGGCGAACAGGCGGAAGCTGAAAACAAGGAACAGGTGCTCCGCGCGCTCGGCGAAGCGGCGACGAAATTAAGGGAGAAGTTGGGCGAGTCGCTCGCGTCAATCCAGAAGTTCGACGCCCCGATTGAGCAGGCCACGACCTCATCGCTTGAGGCCTTCAAAGTCTTCTCACTCGGGGTCGAGCAGCAACTTAAGGGCAAGTATCTCGAAGCTATTCCATTTCTCAAACGCGCGACGGAAATAGACCCTAATTTCGCGCTCGCTTATGCTCGGATGGCATCAATGTACTATAACAGCAGGCAGTATGACCTTGCCGCCGAAGCCTCGCAAAAAGCATTCGAGTTGCGTGATCGAGTCAGCGAGCGCGAACGATTTTATATCTCTGCGGGCTACTACGACAACGTAACTGGAGAGTTGGAGAAGTATCTTGAGACATTAGAACTGTGGAAGCGCACGTATCCGCGCGACGCTTCGCCGCATAACAATCTGGCTGTTAAATACAACGAGCTTGGACTATTCGATAAAGCACTCGAAGCGGCGCCTGAAGCGATTCGCCTCAATCCGAGTTCGGCTTCCGGCTACTCGCTTTTAGCCGCGGCCTTCTTAGGCCTCAATCGCTTCGATGAGGCTAAGGAAATCATTGGGCAGGCGCAGGCACAGAAGCTCGAAACCACAGCCATGCGCAGAATTCTTTATCGGATTGCTTTTCTCCAGGGTGATGCGACGACGATGAAGCAACAGATTGAATGGGTGAACGGAAAGCCGGATGAATATGTTGCTCAAGGTTGGCAAGCCGAGTCTGCGGCGTTTTCAGGCCAGTTGCGAAAAGCCAGAGAGTTTTCTAATCGCGCCTTTGAGTTAGCAGAGCGCCGCGACCTGAAAGAGGTTGCAGCGCAGATTGCGGTTGGAGGCGCAATGCGGGATGCTCTATTCGGTGATTGCACGCAGGTGAAAGAGCAGACCGCAAAGGCGCTCGGCATCTCGCAGAGGCCACTGACGATGGTCAATGCGGGCAACGCGCTGGCTACCTGCGGCGAGTTCAGCCAAACACAAACTATCATTGGTGAATTGACCAAGCGTTTTCCGAAAGACACCATACTTAATAAAGTCTTGCTGCCGCTCGTTCAAGCCCGAATTGAACTGCATAGAGGCAATCCGGCTCAGGCGATTCACTTGTTGGAGACGACCAGACCTTATGAAGGATACGCTCGTTTCCAGATCGCCTACCTACGCGGTCAGTCATACCTCAATCAACAAAGCGGAGCGGACGCCGCAGCCGAATTCCAGAAGATACTCGACCACGGGGGCTGGCAATCCACTTCTCCTTTATACTCGCTCGCGCACTTAGGACGTGCACGCGCCGCAGCCTTGAGCGGCGACACAGCCCGTGCGCGCCAATCCTATCAAGATTTCTTCGCGCTCTGGAAAGACGCAGACCCGGAAATCCCCATTCTGCAAGAGGCCAGACGGGAATACG
>DASQFN010000054.1 GCA_035633115.1 Gemmatimonadaceae bacterium
GAGCCAGTTTGACATTTCCCTGATGGCAAAGAAAGGCCAAGATCGGGCCGTCCGCAATGCATTGCTCTTTGCCGGCACGCCATCCCGTCTCACGCGGCGGGGTCGGCCCGCGCGAGCGCAACCACGCTGGAGGCCAAGCCATGTCGAACGCACAGAAGCAGCAAGTCGTCGAACTGCTCAAGAGCATCGAAACCGGAGACTCGAAGCCGGTGGCCTTCATCAACGCTGACAAGTACATCCAGCACAACCTTGCCGTTGGCGACGGCCTGGCCGGCTTCGGCGCCGTGCTGCAGGCCCTGCCCAAGGGGTCGGCCAAGGTCCGTACCGTGCGTGTCTTTCAGGACGGCGACTTCGTGTTCGCTCACACCGACTACAACTTCTTCGGACCAAGGTCGGGTTCGACATCTTCCGTTTCGAGAACGGCAAGATCGTCGAGCATTGGGACAACCTTCAGGAGACGCCGGCTGGCCCGAATCCGAGCTGCCACACGATGCTCGGCGGGCCGACGCAAGCCACCGGTCTGATGCACACCGAGGCCAACAAGGAGCTGGTGCGCGCCTTCGTGGACGACATCCTGGTCAACGGCCGCATGGACAAACTGGCCGGCTACTTCGATGGCGACAACTACGTCCAGCACAACCCGCAGATTGCGGACAAGCTGTCAGGCCTGGGAGCCGCGCTCGAGGCCATAGCCAAGCAGGGCATCACGATGAAGTACGACCGCATCCACAAGGTACTTGGGGAGGGAAATTTTGTCCTGGTGGTGAGTGAGGGCGCCTTCGCGGGCAAGCACACCTCCCTCTACGACCTGTTCTGCGTGCAGAGCCGAAAGATTGCCGAACATTGGGACACGATAGAGACGATCCCGCCTCGTGCTGAGTGGAAGAACTCGAACGGCAAGTTCTGACGGACGATGGAGCTCTGTCTGGGCTTTCCCGCAGGGATTCTAGCCCAACTTTCTCAACCGAGGGGTACGGAGCAGCAAGAAGCTCATGAAATCAATGCGCCGGGTCAAAAGGTCTCCACTACATTTTGCCTGGGCTACTGCGTGAGCAGCTGGCCGGCGGCGGTGATTTTGGGTGGCGATTGCGGCGGCAGGACGAGATTCAATTTTTCGAGGAGGATTTTCTGATCGGCGGCGGGTTCCGTGTAGCGGGTCAGGACCAAGGTGCGGCCGTCGGTCGTCGGGAAGTGCACGTCGAGCATCTGGATGGCGGCGAACTTATCGAGTACGGCGCGCGGCGTGAGTCCTGGCGCCAGGGGTTTCAGTCGCGCGCGCAGCGTGACGTGCAGGCAATACGCCATGAAGGCGATGAAGATATGCGCGTCGATGCGGTGTTCGAGCTGATGGTAGATCGGTCGTAGTTCAAGGTCGTCTTTCAGGTTCTTGAACGCCGCCTCGATTTCGGTGAGTTGGATGTAGAACTGCCACAGTTCCGCGGGGTTCCGTCCACAGAGGTTGGTGCGCAACAGATAGCGCCCCTCGCGGCGGCGCACCTGGCGCAATTTCTTGCGATTGACGCAGAAGGCGAAGTTGCGTCGGGGTTGTGATTCGCTTGCGTCGCGACAAGCGAGCGAATCGGGCGTTGCGCCGGACGGCGTTGCGCCGGACGGCGCGGCATCGGGAATCGTGAGGTCGATGAGCCGCCACGCCGCTCGATAACGGCCCTTCGCCTCGCCGAGCTTGATCAATAGCTGCGTGCGCTTGAGCTGCATCGTCTGCAGTTCTTTCAGGCGCTTCACGAGGCGCTTGAGCTGCCGCATCCGCATCGCACGTTCCTTGAGGATCCGGTCGTGGCTTTGTGCGAAGACGTAGAGTTCCTCGTCTTGCGGCAAGAGTTTGACGTGCACGCCGGGCCGCACATCGGCCCAGGGCAAGGGCAGGAGCGCGCGTTCCAGCTTGCTCAAGCGGCCTTTGGGTGTGCCGACCAGGTAGTAAACCGGGGGATCGGAGGCGCGCATTTCTTTGAGGACTTTCTCGGTCGGGATGCCGCGATCCATGACCCAGATGCGTTCCGCTTTGCCGTATTGCGTTTCGATCTTGCGCAGGAATTCGCGCAGCGTGGTCTTGTCGGTGGTGTTGCCGGGCAGGACTTCATAGGCGAGCGGAAAGCCGTCCGGGGTGACGATCAGCGCGATCACGACCTGCACGCAGTCGCTTCGCTTGTCGCGGCTGTACCCGTAGCGCCGTTGGTCGTTCTCGTCGTCGGGCGGCGCGGATTCGAAGTAGGTGCTGGTCAGGTCGTAGAGCAGGACTTCGAAGCGGGCGCCGAAGAGGTCGCGCCAGCGTTCGGTCAAATGGGTGAAGAGTTCGGTCTTGAAGGGAAGCAGTTTGTCGTGGCAGCGGTAGAGCGCGTTCTTTTCAACCAGCGAATAATCGGCGCCCAAAAGATCGGCCATCGCGCTCGACTCGAACCAGAGCCGATGCAAGCGCCATTCGCTGCCGGGATCGATCAGGCGATAGCAGACGAGCGTCTTAAGAATCTGCCGCCAGCACGTGCCTTCGCGGCTGTCGGGCAGGCGCGCTTCCCAGAAGCGATCAAGGCCGAGCTGCTCGTACAACTGACAAGCGAGCCAGCACGCGCCCCATTGCCGCGGCCGATGGAGCTGCATCGCATCGAGCCGCACGCTGACGCCGTAATCCTTGGCGTGCTCGGGTATCCGACAATCGGCCGGGAATAACGCCAGTTGCGTGCGACGCTGAGCGTCTTCGTCGAACGCTTCGATGACCCGGCACCACGCTTCGTGCTGGCTCGCGTTGATCTCGCCCAAATACAAGACTTGGTGCTGCACGATCCGGCCATCGGCACATCGCCGCGATTCAACGATGTTCCAGTAGCAGTGCCACTTGCCGTCCTTGAATCGACGATTGGAGCGCAGGTACATGATGCCACCGCATTGTAAGGAAATCGCGGCGGCTGGCTAGACACTGGGTCTACACTACAACGAGTTTTGAACCTCACCCCAAGTATCGGCGCGGCTTCCAGCGAAGCGTGGGCGGAAAAATCGGCGATTTTTTGGGTGAGTTGAGAAAGTTGGGCTAG
>DASQFN010000055.1 GCA_035633115.1 Gemmatimonadaceae bacterium
GGTCCGCTCTCCCAGGTGTCAAGGTGCTGAGTTACGTTCCAGAAACGAAGGACTTGGCGATACTCGACGGCTGGGCGGTCGAGTGGGGCTACATCACTGGTTCGTATGTTGAGTCGCCGGGTGGTGAGGCGAAGCAAATTAGTGGCACGAGGCTGATGGTCCTGAAGAAGATGCCGGACGGCAGCTGGAAATGCTTCCGCGGAATGGGCGGCCCGACGTTCACAGCCCCGTTGGGAGGGCAAGCGGTCCAGGTGCCGGCCGCGTCGGCTGGACGTACCACAGGGGGCAGCGCCGCGGACCTGGCCGCCATCGAGAAGCTCCGCCAGCTGGACATCTCCGCGACGGTGTCGCTAGATCCTGTGGCGCTGACGTCTGCTATTACCGATGACTTCGTGCGTATTGGACCCGTTCCGCCGGGAGAAGTCAGCAAGCAAGAGATGTTCGCGTACTACCAACGCCTGACCGCTAACAAAGACCTCAAAGTGCTGAGCTACGTCCCGGAATACAAGGAATTGATTTTTCTGGATGGTGGCTGGGCAGTCGAGTGGCGTCCGTACACCGTCTCGTTTATCACATCGCCGGGCGGTGCGCCGGTGCACCTTAGTGGCAGGGTGCTCATCGTGTACAAGAAGATGCCGGACGGCAGCTGGAATGTCTTCCGCGTCGCGGGGATCACCGACTGAGTGAGTTGCACGACAGGTGGAGTTGACTGACACGCCGCCGAACAAGGAGTTGCAGCGGACACGCTTCGCGCGCCGCTGAACTCCAGCGTTCGGCCACGAGGGTACACCAATGAGCACTCCCGAACCCTCCGGCGCAAGTCCGGCGCGGAAGGCCGGGATTCCTCGGCGTCTGGCCTTTGCATTGGCCCCACTCCTCTTCCTGGTCGCCCATGGGGTGCTGCCGTGGGCGATCTCGCTGCTGGGCCCTTGGTACGGGTGGACGGACGGCAACCCGGCGGTCTGGAACCTCCTCGGCCTGGTTCCGGTCGCCATCGGTATCGTGGTCCTGCTTTGGCTCACGATCAACGGCTACACCTATATCGCGCAGATCCCAGAGCGCGTGGAGTTGAACTGGGAACCGAAGCTCCTGATGACGCGCGGCCCCTACGCCTACAGCCGACACCCGATGTACCTCGCAGAGCTGGGCCTATGGCTCGGCTGGGCGGTTCTGTACGGGAGCGTTATTGTACTTGCCGGCTTCGTCGTGTTGTGCGTGGTCGTGAGCACCCTCGCGCCGCGTGAGGAGCATGCACTCGAAGCGAAGTTCGGCGAGGCGTATCGCCAGTACAGGGCGCGCGTCCCACGGTGGCTGGGCATACCGCATGGGGGATCGGACACCGGCCGAACCAACGGCTGAAGCTGACCGGGGCCGCCATCCTGGTTTTCCGAGCTTCAACGTCCTTGCAGGCGGCCCCGGCAGCTTAGCCGAGCGTTAGCCGCCGCCGTACTCATCGATGTCCCCGAACGTCGGCTGCGCGCACTGCGGAACACCGTACTGAATTGGAGGATTGCATGGCCGGATTCAAACGCAGCGTCATCATCAACAAGGCGATCGAAGAGGTCTTCGATTT
>DASQFN010000056.1 GCA_035633115.1 Gemmatimonadaceae bacterium
GGCGGCAGCGAAGAAGGCTTCGAGAATGCCGGCGCGGTTCGTCGAAAGCACTGCGACGCAATCGCCGCTTCGCACTCCGGTCGTCGCGCGCAAGTAGTTGGCGAGCCGCGTCGCGCGCTCGTCGAACTGGCGGTAAGTCAACTCCGCGCCGGTCGTCAAATCGATGACCGCCACCTTATTTCGCGAGAGCACGGCGCGCTGCGCCAGCCAATCTCTGACGAACATCTCGCCTCCATTGCAGATTTCGGATTGCCGAATGCGGATTGAAAAGATAACTGGTTTATGACTTATGCACGAATCAGCAGGGAGTGAGATGGACACGGATCAACAAAGATGTTTCTTCTGCTCATTTTATTCGTGTCCCTCCGTGATACAAGTCCGCGATTCCTTGTTTTTTGAGCAAGTTTTGACAGAAACAACGATCCACTAAATCACACTAACTAACACGAATTGCTTTTGGTGTCTTTTCGTGGAATTTCGTGGATCGTTTCCCTTCGGTTGCGGGCTAACAGCCGCGATGTGTGCATCTATGGCTCAATGTTTTTCTTAGCTGTTGCGTAAGTCCTATGGTTGGCTATCCGAGATCCGCATTCCGCGATTCAGAAGTTGAGCTTCAGCGCGAATTGAATGATCCGCGGGTTGTTACTCGTCGAGATGATGCGACCGAACGACGCGGGACCGGCGTTCAAGTCACTAATCGGGTTGGCGAAGTTGACTTGGTTGAAGAGATTGAAGAACTCCGAGCGAAACTCGATGTTGCGCGTCTCGCCAATGGGGAAGCGTTTGAAGACGGAGAAGTCAACGTTCGTTTGACGCGGACCGCGTAGGATATTGCGCCCGACGTTGCCGAAGTCGGTGCAGACGACGGCGGGCAATGAACACGAGGCATCTGTCACCGCCGCCCCGCCCGAACTGGGAATGACTTGCCCGCCCAGCAAGCGAGGACGCACGAACGCCGCCGGATTGAAGAATAAACCGGCGGGAATATTGGTACGCGCGGTCTCGATCGTCGCACCGGGGGCGAAGCTGGGACGTGAGAGCGTCGGCAAGTTCAAGCCGTATAACGAAGCTGAGCCGCCATCCACGATGTCAATCGGCAACCCCGACTGAGCGGTGATGATCGTGCCTAATTGAAAACCGCCGAGTAGCGCGCGACCAAGGGCGGAATTGCGTGCGAAAGCGGGCGTTGGCAATCCGTAAATACCACTGAGGACGAAGCGGTGTGTACGGTCGAAGTCCGAGACACCGCGATTGGCGCGGTTGTCGAATTGGTTGCCGAGGATCGGCGAAGACTCGCCGACATTGCCTGGATTGATGACGCCGCCCGTGCCAGGTCCGCCGCCCGCGCCGGAAGCGTTATCAATGGATTTCGCAAAGGTGTATGACGCGAGAAACGATAATCCACCGGAGAAGCGTTTGGTGAGGCTTGTTTGCAGCGAATTGTAGTTCGATTGGGCGGTTGATTGGTTTTGGAAAAAGTTGTTGATGCCCGCGCCCTGAAATGGAGCGCGCAAGGTGGCGTTGGCGGGCGAGTTGGTCGTGATCACTGCGCCCGTCACTTGATTGACAATCGGATTCGTGGGACTGGCAAGACCGGGTTGATTGATGGCTATTTGCCGGAAGAGATTGACGCCGTGAGTGCCGACGTAGGCGGCTTCAACAAGATAATTGCGGAAGAGTTCGTACTGCACACTCGCGTTGTATTGTTGGAGATAAGGCGTGCGTATATTGCGGTCGAAGAAGGCTCCCGAAAGCGCGACCCCGGGGACGAAGGTCGGGAACTGATTTTGCGCGGGCGCGGGGAAGAACGGATTGGCAACCGGAATAGACCTTCCCAAGTCAATACCGACTCCGGCGACGCGCGTGCCGAAGACGAAGGTCGGCGGCGCGATGACGTTCAAGGTGACGTACTGGAATGACGTGCGCGAATAGAAGATGCCGTAACCGCCGCGAAAGACGAGACGGTTCGAGTCGAGCGGCGAATAAGCGAAACCGACGCGCGGCGCGAAGTTGTTCGGGTCTTTGCTTCTGACCACGCGGTCGTCGACGTTCGGGACGCTAGCTAAATCGTATTCGGGAATCACGTTTCCGGCTTGGACGAAGCCGCTGCCGGTGTTGACAAGCTGGCGCGGGTCGTAGAGCGTCGGGTCGAAGGTGGCGATGCGTCCGCGCGTGTCGGTTGGCGGCAGATCGAGTTCGTAGCGCAGTCCGAGATTGAGCGTGAGTTTCGGCGTGACTTTGAAATCGTCTTGGACGAAGAAGTTGTAATCGGGAGCGCGCAAACTGCGGTCGCCAATGCCGCTGCCGAAGACAGAGACGAAGGCGTTTCCTTGAAGGAACTGGTCGAAGGTGAGGAAGTTAATCTGTCCGCGCGTGAAGAAGTTGAGTGTGTAGTTGTTTTCGCTGTAACGAAATTCCGCGCCGGTGCGAATCTGGTGTTTGCCCACCGTGATGGAGAGCGTATCGGCGAGCGTCGTCGAAGGCGCCGTCGCCAGCACGTCAATCGTCCCCGAAGTGCCGATGGTGACGGCACCCGCCCCGCCGATGTTGATGAGTGGCAGACCGGGAAACGTGCTTTCGTTGGCGCGCGTGATGCCGACGGCGGAACTGCTGGTCGGTTGCTGCGGGAACGCATCGACGCGAATAAAGTTGTAACCGAAGCGCGCTTCGTTGACGACGGTCGGCGAGAAGACCCGCACGTACTGAAGCGAGAGCAGACGGTTGTTGTTTTGTTGAAAGTTGCCGAAGCCGGGGACGTTCGGACCGCCGCCCAAGAAACTCGGCAGGACGAGCGTCTGCGGCGCGTTCGAGAAGAAAAACTTGCCGGAGAATGTGTTGTTGTCGTTGAAGCGGTAATCTATGTTGGCGTTGAACTGATTTTCCTCAAACTCGGACGGTGTCGAGCCGGAGAAGCGACCGTCGGCAGTTTGCGGCGTTGGAATTAGAAAACCGCCGCCCTCCAACTGCGTGTTCAAGAGCGAGAGCGCGGTCGGGTTGATCGCGGTCAATGGCACTGCATTTCTTGAATTGTAAAGCGCGAGCAGCCTTGCCGCTGAGCGGTCGTCGGTCAAGCCGGGCGTAATCAAGATATTCGACGACAAGCTGTTGATGACCGACGCGCCGTTGCGTTCGCGCGTGCCTTGATACGACGCGAAGAAGAACGCTCTATCGGGCACGATGGGTCCGCCGATGACGCCGCCGAAGATGTTGCGCTTGAGGACGGGACGGCGCACCCCGACGGCTTTCAAAAAGGGATTGTTGGCGTTCAAGGCATCGTTGCGGAAGTATTCATAAACGCTACCGCGGAAATTGTTCGAACCCGACTTGGTGACGGCTTGGACGTTGCCGCCGCCGGAGCGTCCGAAGGTCGCGTCGTAGAGCGAGGTCTGTACCTTGAATTCCTGAATTGATTCGGGCGCGGGGACTGACAGCGAGGGAGCGGAGTTGGTGCCCTGCGAGTTGGCGTCAATGCCGTTGATTTGGAAGTTGTTGTTCGTGACGCGCCCGCCGTTGACCGAAATGTTTTGTGAGTTCCGCCCGACCGCCGTGTTGTCGGGAAGGTAGGTCGCCGTTCCGGTCGAGAGTCCGAGGATCTGCGTGAAGTTCCTGGTCGCAAGCGGCAGTTCGGCGACCGTGCGCGAATCGACGACGCGCCCGAGCTGCGAGCTTTCGCTCTGCACGATCGGGCCGACCGAAGCGTTGACGACCACGGTTTCACCCGTCAATCCGCCGACGCCGAGTTCCACCGGGATGCTCGTCGTCTCAGTAATCGAG
>DASQFN010000057.1 GCA_035633115.1 Gemmatimonadaceae bacterium
GTGATGGTGATGAGCATCGGGATGACCGTGAGCGTCGCGCCGCTGACGACGACGGTGATGGGCGCTGTCGAGGAGCACCACGCCGGGGTCGCTTCAGGCATCAACAATGCCGTCTCGCGCACCGCCTCTCTGCTCGCCGTCGCGGTCTTCGGCGTTCTCATGCTGCACGCTTTTAAGATATGAGACCTGGTGAATGCACACATCTCGATCAAGTGAGGGAAGTCACGCCCAGCGCGCAAGGCTGCGAGGATTGTCTCAAGGCGGGGGACACTTGGGTGAATCTGCGTTTGTGCGAAACGTGCGGCCAAGTCGGCTGCTGCGATTCGTCGAAGAACAAACACGCGACGAAGCATTTCCGCGCGACGGGCCATCCCGTCATTAAATCTTTCGAGGCGGGCGAAGAGTGGGGCTGGTGTTACGTTGTAGCCAAGATGTCCTTTACAATGCCGCCCAACAAGTTAATTCGAGCCGCCCGCCCGATAGCACTCCTTTCATGGTGCTTTGTTCTTCGTTGCTTGGATGCTATTGGAGGGCGGCGGCTCAAGTCCGGCGACGCAGAAACAACGGAACCAATAATACGGAGGCTCGAACATGGCTAAATGGACTTTTGAACCTGGACACACCGCAGCCGAGTTTCGCGCGCGGCACATGATGGTGACCTGGGTGCGCGGACATTTCAAGAATGTACACGGCTCCCTTGAGTTTGATCCAGACAACCCGCGCAATTCTTCTGTCGAAGTAAAAATTGATGCCAAGGGAATCTGGACTGGAGTGCAGGAGCGCGACGACCACCTCCGCAGCGCAGACTTTCTTGATGTGGAGAATCATCCGGAGATTACCTTCACGGGTAATCAAGTCGAGGTCATGGGCGAGCACGACTACGCGCTCACCGGGGATTTAACGATTCGAGGAGTGCCACGCCAGGCCACGTTGAATGTCAGCTATCTGGGGCAGTGGGAAACGCCGTGGTGGGAAGACGGCGTTGATCAAGGACCCAGGACGCGCGCCGGTTTTCTGGCAACAACCAGGATCAATCGCCATGATTTTGGGGTCAGTTGGCAAGATCGTATGGATCGAGGAGGAATCGTTGTCAGCAGCGAAGTGGAAATTACTATCGATGTTGAAGCGATACTGGAAAGCATAAAACCAGCTCAGGAGAAAGCCGCCTAACTTTTGATGCGCATTCAGCTAATGAAAAGGAAGGAGTAGCTGTGACACTGTCAACGCAAACCATGCAAGCCGCCGCCATCGACCGATTCGGCGGTCTTGAGACGATCACTCTGCAAACGTTGCCCGTGCCCGAGGTCGGGCCGGACGAGGTCCTGATCCGGGTCGAGGCGGCCGGCGTGGCGGTGTGGGATGTTTTCGAGCGCGAGGGAGGCTTCGCCCAGATGTTCGGAATCGAGGCGAAGTTTCCCTATGTGCTCGGCTCCGATGGAGCGGGCACGGTTGCCGCTATCGGCGAGCAGGTCAGCCGCTTCAAGCAAGGCGACCGGGTGTACGCCGCTGCCCTCACAAACCCCAAGGGCGGGTTCTACGCCGAGTACGCTGCGGTGAAAGCCGACAACGTCTCGCACACTCCCGACAAGCTGACGACCGAGCAGGCGGGCGTCATGGCGAGCGATGCGTTGACCGCGCTCCGCGGCTTGGACGAGGTATTGGGACTGAAGCAGGGCGAGAACCTGATGATTTTCGGCGCCAGCGGCGGCATCGGACACCTGGCCGTTCAGCTCGCCAAGCGGATGGGCGCCCGCGTGTTGGCCGTGGCTTCGGGCGATGACGGCGTGGCGCTTGCCCGGCGGCTGGGTGCCGACGTCGTCGTGGAAGGGCACACAGGCGATGTGGCGGTTGCCGCGCGCGACTTTGCCCCCGACGGTCTCGACGCCGCCCTCGTCACTGCCGGCGGTGAAGCGGCTAATCGAGCGCTGAAAGCAGTCCGCGACGGAGGCCGGGTTGCCCACCCCAACGGCGTGATGCCCGAGCTGAAGGCCCCGCCCGGCGTGCGCCTCAGCAGCTACGACGTCGTGCCCGATCGGGAGGCGATCGGCAAGCTCAACCGCCTGATCGAGGCCGGCCCGTTTGAAGTCCACGTCGCCCGCACCTTTCCACTCGACAAGGCTGCAGAGGCGCACCGCGCGCTCGACGGACATTACCTCGGCAAGCTCGCCCTGCGGCCGCGCTGATGAGGAATGAATATGAAGGTAACGAAAATCTCGGTGGACCCGGATCCGTACGAACCCTTTCGTCTCGCGCAAGGCTACCGTGCCGGCGATTTTCTCTTTATCTCGGGCCAGGCGGCGCTCGATGGAGGCGGACAGCTCGTCGGCCTCGGCAATTTCGATGCCCAGGCTGAGCAAGTCTTCGCGATGAGACAAGGTGATCCACTAGCGTGAGTCTCGTCCCCATACCGACGATCAAGGACTGACAAGTCAATTGCCGTCCTCGCGCGTGGCAAGCAGAACGCACGCCAGCGCGATCAATGCCGGGAGCGCCTGGGTAAACAGAATTGAGGTCTTGGCCGTGATCCCCCCGAAGACGCCGGCGATCACCACACAGACCAGGAAGAAGAGCTTGATGTCGCGCCGCCCTTTCCAGATTCCCCAGATTAGGCCGGCAGCCAGAAAACCGTTGTACAGCCCCTGATTCATTGCTAGCGTTGCGGATGAGGCAGAGACTTCCGGTGTCATCGAGAAGATCTTTCGACCAACCGGGTGATCCCAGAAAAACATCTCGAGCGTCAGGAATCCCATGTGACAGAGCGCCACCAGAGCCGTCAGCAAATTTGCGATAAGCTTCATGATTCCTCCTCCACGTTATCTTTCCTCCACTGAGGTTAACCCCATAACCCGGAAGCCAAACACTGAGATCCTTGATTCCAAATCAGGGATTCTCGATATTAAGGCAGTCAATTGGAACTATATTAGAGTCAGGGTAGTGGTATCTCTTCAGATCTACGTGTCTCATAGCGGAGGATACGGCAAGACAATCCACTAAACTACACGAAATCTCACTAATTATTCGTGTTTTGCCTTTAATAAACTCGCTGGCGATGAAGCGCGAGCCGTCCGTCTGGCCGATTTCATAAATCGTGAGTATGTTCGGATGATTGAGAGCGGAAACCGCCTTTGCTTCTTGCACGAAACGGCGGATACGTTCGTCGTCTTGCGAGACTTCGACGGGCAAACTTTGAGCGCGACCAGACGTTCAAGTTCGGTGTCTTCTGCCAGAACACCTCACCCATCCCGCCCGCTCCCAGCGCTGAACGTATCTTGTAATGACCGAGCAGCGTGTCAGTGGAGAGGGGCGTCGTTGTAACGTGCGGTTAGGCTAACTCCAACAAGAGTCAGACTGAATTGTAACTGATGAGACCCGGCAGAAAAAGACGGTTACCGCTCGAGACGGTAGAAGATTGGCGAGTGAGCGAGGTTTTTCTAATTACGATATCTGTGGGTTCGCCCCGCGCCGCTCAATTCCAGCGTTGGGGTGCGACACGAAGGCGCGTTTGTGACTGACTGTGATGCTTGGGCAACCATGACATCAAGAGTATTTTGTCTAATTCTAGCAACCACGATACACCAACGATGGAGGCGGAGACCATGAAGGATTTAACCATAGAGTTGGAGAACCGACCCGGCGCGCTGGCCGAGATGGGCGAGGCGCTGGGCCGCGCCGGGGTGAGCGTCGAGGGCGGAGGCGCCTTCGTCGTCAACGGCATCGGTGTCGCCCCCTCTTCGTGGACGGAGGCGCTGCCCGTCGGGCGCTCGAAGCGGCTGGCATTCGCGTTCTTGAAGAACGGGATGTGCTCGTGCAACGACTGAACCAAGCCGAACCGGGTCAGCTCGGCAAGATCTCGCGCCGTATGGCCGA